>DATFTK010000159.1:0-8312 GCA_035262005.1 Gaiellaceae bacterium
GCCGGTGCCGGCCCCTGCGCGGAACTTCGTACCGCGCTGGCGCACGATGATCATCCCGGCCTTGACCTCCTGGCCGGAGAAGATCTTCACGCCGAGCATCTTCGGGTTCGAGTCGCGACCGTTGCGCGACGAGCCGAGTCCTTTCTTGTGGGCCATTAGCCCTCCTTCTCCTGCTTCGCCGCGATCGCCGACTCCAGTGCTGCAATCGCGCCCTTGCGGTTTGCGTTGGCGCGCTCGAACTCGAGCGCGGCCTCGAGCTGCTCGAGCTTCCAGCGCTTGGACTTCTCGTTGATGTCCGCCACCGTGAAGTCGGCGTAGCCGCGCGGCGGCTGTGCCTCCTTCGGCTCGGCACGTGCAGCCTCCTCCTTCGGCGCGGCGGTGGCGCGCTTCGACGTGCCGCCGATCGACTGGATCTCGATCTGCGACAGCGCCGCGCGAAAGCCCGTCTGGCGCCGGTAGCCGCTCTTCGGGCGCCGCTTGCCGATCCGCACCTTGTCGCCGCGGACGTGGCCGACGACCTTGGCCGTCACCTGAACGCGCGGCGAGAGGTTCCCGTTGCCGTCGCCGCCGGTGAAGAGGACGTCCGGATGGAACGTCTTCCCCTCGTCCGTGCCGAGGCGGTCGACCAGCAGCCGCTCGCCCTCGCGGACGCGGTACTGCTTGCCGCCGAGTGAGATGATCGCGTACGTCGCCATTTCGTGGAAAACGCGGGCTTGGGCGCCCGCGAGCGCGTGGATTGTAGCGGCTACTCGTCCTCGTGCAGGTCGCCCCACTCGGACATCGGCACGTACTCCCAGTCTGCCTGAGCGCTCTCGGAGGCCTCCGCCTCGGGCTCCGCCGCCGCGACTCCGGCGGCCGCAGGCTTCTTCCGCCGGTTGCGACCGCCACGCGTCCCGCGGCGTGTCTTCTTCTTGGGCTTTGGCGCTTCGGCCTCGTCGGTAGCAGCGGTGTCGCCGTTCGAGCTGACGGGCTCGGTGTCCTCGTCGGAGCCCAAGCCCGGATCAGGGAGGTGGATCTTGGCTTCCACCTGCGCTGCGCCATTCGTCGTCGCCTTCTTGCGGCCGCGGCCGCCGCGCGAGCCCCGCCGCGTCTTCCTCGTCGTCGCTTCGCCTTCGCCCTCCGCGGGCGCCTCCGCCTCGGCCTTCTTCGCAGCCGGACGGCGCGTTGGCTTCTCGGCCTCACCCTCCGCGGTGATCGGCTCGTCGACGTCAGCCGTCTTCGTCACGAGCGAGGCATACGCCACACCGTCGAGAACGCGCTCGATCTCGACGTTGACCTTCTTCCCGACGAGCTTCGCCGCGCCTGCGACGGTGACGTCGAACCCGTCGACCTTGCCGACCCCGGCGTTCGAGTCGTGCAGTCCGACCTCGCCGAGCGTGACCTGCACCTTCGCACCCTCCGCGACCGGAGCCGGCGGCGCCAGGTCCTCGCGCTTTCCCTCCTCGAGCACGAGGAAGTGATCCAGGTGCGTGTCCTCCTTGCCGACGAGGTACAAGCGACGCCGCGTCTGCTTCTCGAGCTCCATCAGCCGCGAGGCTCCCGGCCCGATCAGCAGCGCCGCGACCTTCGCTGCGACCTCGACACGGTACGCCTGGCTCCGCGAGCCCGTCGCGAGCGCGCGTAGGCGGCGCTCGACGTCGACTGCCGCCGACGTGTCGGAGAGGACGATGCCGTCACCTCCGCACGTCGGGCATTTCTTCGTCATCACCTCGCGCGGCCCGTCGGTGACGTTCTGGCGTGTCATCTCGACGAGCCCGAGGGGCGAGATTTCGACGACATACGTCTTCGTGCGGTCGCGCTCCAGCTCGGTGCGCAATGCCTCCTCGACGGTGGCGCGGTTCTTCGGGTTCGCCATGTCGATGAAGTCGATGACGATGATCCCGCCGATGTCGCGCAAGCGCAGCTGGCGGACGACTTCCTTCACGGCCTCGAGGTTGTTCTTCGTGATCGTGTCCTCGAGCCGCGCGCCCGACGAGCGCGAACGGGAGCCGACGAAGCGGCCGGTGTTCACGTCGATGACGGTGAACGCCTCGGCGTAGTCGAAGATCAGGTAGCCGCCGGAGGGCAGGTCGACGCGGCGATTCAGGGTCGACTTGATCTCGGCCTCGACGCCGTACGCGTCCATCAGCGGCTGCTTCTCCTTGTAGCGAACGACGCGCTCGACCATGTGCGGCGACGTCTTCTTCAGGTAGCCGACGATGCGCTTGTACGCGCGGTCCTCGTCGACGAGCGCACGCTCGAAGCTCTCCGTGAACAGGTCGCGCGTGACCCGCAGCGGCAGCTCGGCCTCCTGATACAGGAGCGTCGGCGGCTTCGCGTTCTTCGCCCGCGTCTCGATCGCCTTCCACAGCTTCTGCAGGAAGACGAGGTCGCGCTCGATGTCCTCCGCGGATGCGCCTTCGGCCGCGGTCCGGACGATGACGCCGCCGCCTTTCAGATCGAGCGCCTTCAGCACGTCCTTCAGGCGAGAGCGCTCCTCGTCGTCGAGCCGGCGCGAGACGCCGAAGCCGTCGCCGTTCGGCTGGTAGACGACGAAGCGGCCGGGCAGCGAGATCTCGGTCGTGAGCCGCGCGCCCTTCGTCTTCATCGGGTCCTTGACCGCCTGCACCATGATCGTCTCGCCGCGGCTGATCAGATCCTGGATCTTCTTGCCGTGGCGCTTGCCCTCGAGCTCGGGCGTCACGATCTCGTCGACGTAGAGGAAGCCGTTCTTCTCGAGCCCGATCTCGATGAACGCGGCCTCCATGCCGGGCAGGACGTTGTCGACCTGTCCGAGGTAGATGTTGCCGGCGATCGAGCGTCGCTCCGGCCGTTCGAGATACACCTCGGCGACCTTGTCGTCCTCGAGCACCGCGACGCGCTGCTCGCCGACGTCGACGGAGACGAGCAACGCACGCTTCGCCTCGGGCAGCGGCGCACGGCGCGGCGGCTCGCGGCGACGGCGCTGCTGCGGGCGCTCCCGCTCGCGGCGCTGCGGCTTTCGCTCCGGCCGCGACTTCGCCGGCTGCTTCTCCTCGGTTTTCTCGGCCTTCGCCTCGGTCGCGGCGGTCGTCGTCTTCTTCGAACGGCCGCGCCCACCGCGGCTACCGCGGCGGCGGCGGGGCTTCGTCGTGGTGCTCGGTTGTCCCGCCTCGGAGGCGGGCTCTGGGGTTACGGGCTTGGGTGCCTCAACGGGAGCGGCAGCCTCGAGCGGCGCCTGCTCCTCTGTCTTCTTTCTGCTTCGAAACCAGCGCAAGCGAAATCTCCTTCGTGCGCGCGCGCTGCAGCTACGCCTGTGTACGAGGCGGCGCGGAGCGTGCGCGGCAAGTTGTGGTCTGAGTGGAACATCTGGTTGAAGGCTAGCAAGTGGTTTGGAGGGGCCTCCGTCCGGCCCCGGTCCTAGGGTTCATCGGCAGCGGACGACAGGAGGTGAACCTCTGGTGGCCGGACAGCGAGAAGCTCACGAACTGTTGTTGATCGAAGAGGCCGACGCCTGGTTCGAGTACCTCGAGGCAACCCGGGCGCAAACGGCGCTGCGCTACAAGGAGGTCGAGCCCTGGGCCTGGGCTCGCCTGACGCAGCGGCTGCGCGCGATCAAGACCCGTCGCGCGAAGCTGAAGCCGGCCGCCGAGGCGGCCTAACCCGACGACGCCTGGTTCAGCTCCTGCAAGAGGGCGCGCAGCTGCGCGAACCTCTGGCGTCCCAGCTGCTGTTCCCACTCCGTCTCGAGCACTGCGACCGCGTCGCGGATGACGTCGATCGCCGAGGTTCCGCGACGCGTGAGGGCCACCCGCTTCGCGCGCAAGTCGTCCGGGTCCGGACGGCGTTCCAGGTAGTCGAGCCGCTCCAACTCTCCGAGGAGGTAGTTCAGCGCCTGTTTGCTCACGCGGAGCCTTGCAGCGAGCTCCGACGGCTTCGCCCCCTGCGGTCCCGGGTACTGGAAGACGTTCAGGTGGGCGGCATCGAGGTCGTCGAAGCCGTGCTCGTGCAGGCGCTGGAGCATTCGTCGCTGCACCACCTCCCACGGCATGCGCAGCAACGCTCCGATCAGCGGCGGGCCGAAGGCCTGGTCCGGAGACTGCGATTTCGTAAAACGACTTGACGACTTAGTGGTCATTGTTGTAGGGTCAAGTCACTTTACCAATACGGAAGGAGCCCCACCATGGCAGCAGCGACACGCGAACAGATCAGCATCGGGCAACTGGCGATCCGGTTCCTGCTCGAAGGGAAGCAGTCGGGCGGATCCGTGACCATCTTCGAGTTCGACGTGCCCGCCGGGGCGGCCGTCCCGGCCGCACACAGCCACGACGCGTACGAGGAGACGGTCTACGGGCTCGAGGGAGTGCTGACGTGGACGGTCGACGGGACACCAGTGGACGTCTCCGCCGGCGAGGTGCTCCACATCCGCCGCGGCGAGGTGCACCGCTTCGACAACACCCATCCGGTCGATGCGAAGGCACTCGCAGTCGTCACGCCCGGAATCCTCGGGCCGGAGTACTTTCGCGAGGTCGCAGCCGTCATCGACGCCTCAGCCGGCGGCCCGCCCGACCTTGCCGCGATCGGCGCGGTGATGCGGCGTCACGGCCTGACCCCCGCCTCGTGACACGGCGATCAGCGGTGCGCGCCTCTGGCGCGCACGTGAATCGAGAGCAGGATCCCGACCGCGATCAGGTTCGCGATCATCGATGAGCCGCCGACGCTGACGAACGGGAGCGGGATGCCGGTGATCGGCGCGATCCCCATCGTCATCCCGACGTTGACGAAGACCTGGAAGAGCAGGGCGACGACGAGTCCGCCCGCGACGATCGCGGTGAACGGCTCGCGCGCGATCGTGACGATCCGGAGCCCGCGCCAGACGACGAGCAGGTAGAGCATCAGCAGCAGGGCGGCGCCGACGAAGCCGCGCTCTTCCGCGAGCGACGCGAAGACGAAGTCGGTGTGATGCTCGGGCAGGAAGTTGAGTGTCGTCTGCGTCGCGTTGTTCGGCCCGCGCCCGTGGAACTGGCCGGCGCCGATCGCGTTCTTCGACTGGGTGATGTTGTACGTCGTCCCGCCCGGGTCGCTCGCCGGGTTGAGGAACCCGGTGAGGCGGTCGACCTGGTACTGCTTCAGCACCGGGATGCCGGCGGCGGGCATGACGCCGAGCAGCAGCGCAGCTGCGGCGACGGTTCCCGCGGCCAGCGCGCCGAGGTGGGTCCAGGGCGTGCCCGCGACGAGCAGCATCGCGGCGAGGGCCGCGCAGTAGACGAGCGCGCTGCCGAAGTCCGGCTGCAGGAAGACGAGGAAGATCGGCGCGAGCGCGAGACCGACCGCCGCCAGCGTCGTTCGCGGCTCGTTGAGGCGCCGGCTGCGCTCGGCGAGGAAGCCTGCGAGCGCGAGCACGAAGAGGACCTTCCCGAACTCGGACGGCTGGAAGCGGAAGAAGCCGAGGTCGAGCCAGCGTCTCGAGCCGCGAATCGGGCCCGTCAGCAGGACGAGAGCGATCAGGAAGCACGTGCTGCCGAAGATCAAGCGCCAGCGCGTGCGGTAGATCTCCGGGTCGATGAGCACCGCGATGACGAGGCAGACGACGCCGATCGCCGCATACACCGCCTGGCGCGTCGCGTAGTAGTGCGGGTCGCCGGTCACGTCGTGCCGCGTGATGTCGGCGATCGACCAGAGCCCGTAGACGACGAGGGCGGCGACAGACGCGATCAGCACCCAGTCGAGGCGCCGAACCAGCGAGGCCACGTCCGCGGCTTCGCGGCGGCGCGCACGGCTGGCTGCTCTGGAAGCGTAGTCGACCATCAGTCGCTGTGAATCGGTCCGTTCTGCGTCGCTTGCTTGTGGAAGAACTCCTCGAACACTTTCAGCGCCGCCGGCGCCGCGGCGTCGCCGCCGTGGCCGCCGTTCTCGATCAGCGCGCAGACGACGAGGTCCGGCGAGTTCGAGGGCCCGTACCCGCACCACCACGACTGGTTGAACGTGTGCATGTAGCCGTCGCCCGGGTCGATCGACTTCTCGGCGGTGCCCGTCTTGCCCGAGATCGGGATCGGGAAGCTGCCGAAGATCGCGGTCGACGTGCCGAGCGACGAGTGCGTCGCCTCGAACAGCCCGTCACGGACGACGGCGAGCGCCTGCGCGTCGACGTTGGTCGGCTCGGGCGCCGGCGGGCGCGGCGTCGGCAGCACGCGGCCGGCACTCCGGTTCAGCGACGGCTGCTCGACGTCGAGCAGCAGGTGCGGCGTGACGAGCTTGCCGCCGTTCGCGATCATCGCGTAGAAGCGCGCCATCTGGAGCGGCGTCACGAGCAGATCCTTCTGGCCGATCGCAAGCTGGATCGAGTCGCCCGGCTTCCAGAGGCTGTCGATCTGCCAGTGGCCCGGGTCCGTCTTCGGCGTGAAGGTCTTCTTCCGCCAGTCGGGCGTCGGCAACAGCCCCGTCACCTCGGAGCCGAGGTCGATGCCGGTCTTCTGGCCGAAGCCGAACCGGCTCGCCCACGCCTGCAGCCGCGGCCCCAGCCGTGACGGCATGCCGTAGAACCGATAGCCCACTTGGTAGAAGTACGTGTCGCACGACTGTGCGAGCGCGGTCGGCAGCGTCATCGCCTCGTTCACGAACGGGTCCCAGTTCTTGAACACCTGGCCGTGGTTGGTGTACTGGCCCGTGCAGGCAAGCGCCTCGTACGGCTGGAGGATGTGCTCTTGCATCGCCGCGAGCGCCGTGACCGGCTTGAACGTCGAGCCGGGCGGGTACGCTGCGTCGATCGCCCGGTCGAGCGCGGGGTAGTTCATCGAGCGGGCGGAGCGCGGCGTCAGGCCCGCAGCGTCGAGCGCGCTCTGGCGCACCCGGCCGACATAGAGCGAGGGCGGATACGTCGGATTCGACGCGAGCGCGCGGATCGAGCCGTCCCGCGGGTCGAGGGCGACGATCGCGCCCCCGTTCGAGTACCAGCAGCCTTGACAACCCGAGTTGCGCGCGCGCTCGATCCCGTAGCGGAGCGCCTCCTCCGCCGCCATCTGCAGCTTCAGGTCGATCGTCAGCCGCACGGCCTCGCCGGACCGTGCCGGGACGAGCGGCGTCGTGGGCGCGACGGGGTGGCCGAGCGAGTCGACCCGCTTGATCGCGAGACCCGGCGTTCCCCGCAGGTACTTGTCGTACTGCGCCTCGATGCCCGTCTGGCCGATTGTGTCGCCGAGGCGGTAGCCCTGCTTGGCCAGCGTGTCGAGCTGCGGCTGCGAGATCTCGCCCGTGTAGCCGAGCACGTGCGCCGCCAGCTCGCGATGCGGGTAGTAGCGCAGCGGGACGGTCTCGACGTCGACGCCGGGAAAGTCATCGGCGCGCTCGGAGAGATACGCAGCCTGCAGATCCGAGACACCCGACTTGACCGTCACGGGCGTCAGCAGGTCGCTGCGATGGCGCCGAAGGTTCGCGATGATCTCCCGCGCGGGGATCTTCAGGACTCGTCCGAGGCGGCGGAGCTCGCGGAGGCGAATGCTCTTGCGCTTCGGCAGCGTCGACTGGTCGATCTGGACGACCGTCCCGGGCACGTTGATGACGAGCGGCAGGCCGGTGCGGTCGAGGATCGCCCCGCGCGGCGCCTGCAGACGGACTTCGCGCCGCTGATTGTTCTCGGCCGCACGTAGGAGCTGCGCGCCGTTCAGGATCTGCAACGACCAGAGCCGCAGCGCGAGCGTCGCGAACACGGCGACCGCGACCACGCCGAGCAACCCGACGCGAAGCGCCAGACGCGGTGTCAGGCGGTAGGGCTCCTCGACGTTCGGATCGGGCGGGAGGAACCGGCGGGAGAGGACACGCTTAGCCAAGCAGCCGCACCTCCCGCGGCGCCCACTCGCGAGGCCGCAACAGGCGGCGCGTCAACGCATAGACGGGGAGCGTCAGCAGCAGGTTCAGCAGGATCGTCGGGACGAGCCCTTCGAACAGCGCCCCGCCCGGCGCGTTCTGGCCGAGCATGTACCGGAGCACGAGCGCGGCGATCTCGTACAGGAACGTGATGACCGCGATCGAGAGCAGCGGCGCGTGCGCCCGGTCGCGGCCGGTCGTCTCGCCGTAGCGGCCGGTCCAGTAGCCGGCAAGCGTCAACAGCAGTGCCGTGAAACCAAGCGTGCCGAACACGCCGGTGTCGGCCAGCAGGCCCGCGCAGAAACCGGCGACCGCCCCGAACACCGCGCCCCGCAGCAGCGCGATGCACACGACCGTCACGAGCAAGAGGTTCGGGTGCCCGCCGAGGATCGTGACCTGCGCGATGATCGACAGCTGGAGCACGACGGCGACGAAGAGGAGCGCTGCAGCTTTTCCGACGTCCGCCGGCATCAGGGCGCCTGCGGGTTCTT
>DATFTK010000160.1:0-5146 GCA_035262005.1 Gaiellaceae bacterium
CTTGCGCTTTGGCGCACCCGCCGCGCTCGGGCGGCCGTACGTCCGCGAAGAGCGCTAGACGTAATCCATGATCGGAAAGAGCGGACGCGCCTCGATGCAGTCGGCCGCGTAAAGCGCGACGCCGATCCCGCCCGTGAACAGCGAGTGGCGCGAGGGCATCCGCTCCACCTGCTCGAGCGCATGGACGGCGAAGCGGCGCGCACGTTCGAGCCAGCGCTCGTCGCCGGTCCGCTCGAACGTCTTCAGGAGCGCGTAGCCGTTGCCGGCGGTGCCATGGCAGATGTTCGGCCCTTTCTGCTCGCCGTGCGGCCCGGCGCGCCAGATCAGCTCGGCGCCCGCGAGCAGCAGGTCTTCGTCGAGATAGTCGGCCGCCCCGATGACGATTCCGGGTGCGCCGGCGCACCACTGCAGGCGGAGCTCACCGTCGGGCCCGGCGAGATCCGGTCGCGGTCGCGGCGGCCAGTTCGCGAGGCCGTTCTCGCGGTGCGCCGTCTCACGCAGGATCCGCTGCGCGTCGCTCTTGACCCCCTCGCTCCCGAGCGCCTGCACGATGCCGACGAGCCCGTGCGGCGGCGTCAGGCTCTGGTACTCCTGCCCGTAGAGGCGCTGTGTCCACAACCCGTTCTCCTCGCGGCGACTCAGCAGCGCGTCGGCAAGGGTCTTCCAGGCGGCGCCGTCGCCGATCGCGGCGGCGGCGATGAGCGATCCCGGGGCACCCCAGCACACCTCCTCGGCCTCGTTGTCGACGTTCGCGACGATCCGGCGGCGGAGGTCGTCGGCGTATTCCCGGCGGCCGAGCTTGCACGCAGCGAGCAGGATCCCGGCTTCGCCGAGGAACAGCGCCGAGTCGCGTGGCTCGGGCGGCGTGAACGCCCGAAGCTTCACGTAGTCCGGTTTCGCCCGGAAGAGCTCCACGTTGAGCGCGGCCAGCTCCGCGAGGTCGAGGGTCGACTCGGCAGAGCCGCGCCGCGCGACTTGATCCAGGCCCCACAGCATTCCTGCTGCGCCGAGATAGAGGTTCTTGAGCGGGCTCGTCGACTGCCACCTGTCCCACGCGTCCGCCTTCCAGAAGAGCTTCGGCCCTCGCCACGCAGCATCCGCGTCCGCAACGATCTCGCGGATCCGGGCGCGAACCCACGCCTCGTCCCAGGGAGCCTCGGTCAGCCGGTCGAACGCCTCCGGCCGGTAGAGCACTACGTCTCCCGGAAGGAGATGTCCTGGGCGCCGTGCCAGAGAACGAGCTCGCCCAGTTCCTGCAGGCGCTCGCCGCCCTCGACGATCGTCGCGAAGTGGTTGCCGGCGAGCTGCCCGGCCTTACTGGCGAAGCACGTGTGGCCGTAGGGGAAGAGCAGCTCGGTCTCGCTGACGCCGCCCGGGTAGAGCAGGAGCTCCCCGGCGGCTGGGTAGCTCGTGGCGTTCTCCGGCCCGATGCCGACGTCGAGGTCGCCCATCGGGATCCACGCGGATTGACCGCTCCAGCGCGCCTGGATGATCTTCGAGTCGAGCGGGAGCAGGCGGCGGAACGCCGTCACCGTCTGCGGCGCCGTCTGCTCCTCGAGCCGCGCCGCGAAGCTGAAGTCGCCTGACCTGATCTCGAGCATCACGGAATCTTCGCGCCTTGCGCGATCCAGCGCCCGAGGATCTGGCGCTCCGCCGTCGTCATCCCGGTCGCGTTCCCGAGCGGCATCGCGGTGGAGTCCACCGCCTGCGTCTGGATCGCCGGCGCCAGCTGGTGGACCTCCGCGGGCGTGTCCATCCTGATCCCGAGCGGCGCCTCAGAGACCTTCGTCGGGTGCTGCGAGTGACACGCGGTGCAGCGCTGGTCGATGATCCGCTGCACCGTCGCGAACGGCACGGCCGTGCCCGCAGCGGATTCGCTCTGCGGTCGGATCAGGACCGCCAGCACCGCGATTGCGATGGCGGCGGAGATCGGTATCGCCCACACCGTGCGCCCCGTGTGTCGCAGGTTGAAGAAGTGCCGCACCCACGCGCCGATCACGAGCAAGACGACGAGGATCAGCCACGAGTAGCTGTGCCCGTACGTGAACGGGAAGTGGCCCGACAGCATCGTGAAGACGACCGGCAGCGTCAGGTAGTTGTTGTGCACGGAGCGCAGCTTCGCGCGCTCGTTCCACACGGGATCCGGCTCGCGACCGGCTTCCTTCGCGCGGACGAGCTCCCAGTGCGCGGGGATGATCACGAAGAAGACGTTGCCGACCATCATCGTCCCGATCATCGCCCCGATCTGGATGTAGGTCGCGCGGCCGCTGAACAGGTGCGAGATGCCCCACGCGGCGAGCGTGATCAGTGCGAGGAGCGCCCCGGCGAGCACGAGCTGGTGCGAGCCGAGCACGCGGCAGAGCCCGTCGTAGACGAGCCACGCCGTCGCGAGCAGCCCGATGCTGATCACGATCGCTTCCCACACGGACAGGTCGGCGACGCTCTTGTCGATCAGGTACGTGTCGGCGTGGAAGTAGTAGAGGATCACGAGCAGCGCGAAGCCGCTCAGCCACGTCGTGTACGCCTCCCACTTGAACCAGTGCAGCGGCTCTGGCAGCTGCCTGGGCGCGACCTTGTACTTGTGGATGCGGTAGAAGCCGCCGCCGTGGATCTCCCACGATTCGCCGCCGACTCCTTCGTCGGCGTCCCGCGGTGGGCGCAGGTGGTTGTCGAGCGCAATGAAGTAGAAGGAGGAGCCGATCCACGCGATTGCGGCGATCACGTGCAACCAGCGGGTCAGCAGATTGAGCCAGTCGGTCGTGTACTGGTCGAGCGTCAGGAGTGTCGCCATCGGTCCTCCGCAATCGCGACGAGCTCCCCGACCGCCGTGTCGAGCTCCTCCTCTCGCGTGCGCTCGAGCCGAGCGCGGAGCACCTCGAGGATCTCCGTCTTCGGACGCCGGTTGACGAAGACGACGAACCGGAACCCGAACTTCTCCTCGTACACCTGATTCAGGTAGGCGAGCTCGGTCAGCACGACGGGATCGGCATCGCAGCCCTGCTCCGTCGCCGAGCGCGCCGAGAGTTTCTTCGCGCCGATCGCGGGATGCGCGTCGAGCGCCGCGAGCTTGTCCTCCTCGCTGAGCTCTGCGATGACGTCTCGTGCCTGTCCCAGCGGATCGTCTCGCTGCGCGAGCTCCTCGACGAGACGCGTGCGGCCCTCGAAGAGCTCGGCGAGCTCGTCGACCGTCAGCTGCCGCGGTACGTCGTGCACGAGTAAGACGACACGAGCAAGGGGACGTGGTAGTGGCCGTCCTCGAGGACGATGTCCAGTGCGACGACTTCGAAGAACGGCGAATCGGGTCGAAAGAGCAGGCGGTACGTGCCGGGGTCGAGGTCGGACGCGAGCTCGGGAATGCGGCCGTCATCGTTCGTCTCGCCTGACGTGACGAGCTCGTCCTGCCAGAGCTCGACGCGGACACCGCGAGCAGGGCGCCCTGCTTCGACGTCGAGGACATGCGTCGAGAGCGAGATCACGCCGTGAATCTTTCCGCCTGGCGCCGCTGCTCGCGAGCGATCTCGCCTTCGTCGGCACGCACGAGGTGCCCGTCGCGGACGACCTCCTCGCCGTCGACATAGAGCCGGTCGACACGCTGCGGGCCGGCAAAGACGAGGCCTGCGACGAGGTCCGACGCGCCTCCGAGCTCGAGTCCGTCGGTGCGCCAGACCGCGAAGTCAGCACGCTTGCCGGGAGCGAGCTCGCCGATGTCCTCGCGATCGAGGACGGCCGCGCCGCCGCGCGTCCCGAGCCGGAGAGCGTCCCGGACCGTCATCGCCTTCGGGCCGCCACGCGAGCGCGCGACGTAGGCCGCCATCTTCACTTCGAGGAAGAGGTCGCCGCGCTCGTTCGAGGCCGAGCCGTCGACGCCGAGCCCGACGTCGACTCCGGCGTCGAGCAGCTCCCGCACGGGGGCGACCCCGGCTCCGAGCCGCATGTTCGAGCTCGGGCAGTGTGCAACGCCGACACCTCGCTCGCCGAACAACGCGACGTCGTCCGTCGACAGATGGACGCAGTGCGCCAGCCAGACGTCCGGCAGCACCCAGCCGAGCTCTTCGACGTATTGCACGGGCGTCAACCCGAAGCTCTCACGTGCGAACTCGTCCTCTTCGACCGTCTCCGCGAGATGGGTGTGCAGCCGCAGCCCGAGCTTCCGCGCCAGTTCCGCCGACTCGCGCATGAGCTCCTGCGTGACGGAGAACGGCGAGCACGGCGCCACCGCGATCTGCACCATCGCGCCGTCCGCAAGCTGCGCGGCCGCCTCGGTTGCGGCGAGCACGTCGTCGCGGTCCTCGACGACCGAGTCCGGCGGCAGGCCGCCGTCTGATTCGCCGAGGTCCATCGAGCCCCGGGCGGCGACGATGCGCACGCCGAGCTCGCGCGCGGCGCGGATCTCCGCTTCGAGCACGCCCTCGCGTCCCGGCGGGAAGAGGTAGTGATGGTCGAAGACGGTCGTGCAGCCGGAGAGGGCGAGCTCCGCAAGCCCGCAGCGCGCCGCCGCGTACTCCGCCTCCTCGTCGATGCGCGTCCAGACGGGATAGAGCGTCTGCAGCCAGCCGAAGAGGTTCTCGTCCTGTGCGCGGGCTCGTGTCAGGTTCTGCCACAGGTGGTGGTGTGTGTTGATCAGGCCCGGAGTGACGACCGCGCCGCCGAGGTCGACGAGCTCGTCGGCGTCCGGGCGCGGGCCGCCGCCGGCGCGCTCCACGAAACCGTCTTCGACCAGCAGCCAGCCGCCGGGATGCTCGTTGCGCTCGTCGTCCATCGTCACGACGTGCGCGTTCGCGTAGAGCGTGCTCACACGTTCAGCGGGACGATCTCGAAGCGATCGACGTCGACGAGGCCGCGGTCGGTGATCTTCAGGCTCGGGATCACCGACAGGCCGAGGAACGAGAGCGTCAGGAACGGCGTCGCTCCCGACCAGCCGAGCGCCCGCGCCGCGTCGTTGCACTCGAGGCTGCGCCGGATCACCTCCGCCAGCGGCGCGTCGGCCAGCAGCCCCGCGACCGGCAGCGGCAGCTCCGCCGTGACCGTCCCGCCGTCGACGACGACGATGCCGCCGCCGAGCTCGCCGAGGCGCGTCACTGCCTGCGCCATGTCGTCCGTGCTCTTGCCGATGACGATGATGTTGTGCGCGTCGTGCGAAACGGTC
>DATFTK010000161.1:0-3626 GCA_035262005.1 Gaiellaceae bacterium
CGCCGCCGTCATCGTCTTCACCGTGCCGATGGCGCACCTCCGTGGGATCCCGACACGCCTGCGCGAGCGCTACGGCGTCCCCGTCGTCTTCTACGACGGCGACGTCCCGATGAGCCTGCCGGAGTTCGGCGGCATGGACACGGGGTTCAACTACTATCACGGCGCCGATCCGTCGGAGTACGACCTCGTGATCTCGAACTCCGAGGGCGGGCTGGGGCGCCTGCGCGAGCTCGGCGCGCGCCGCGCCGAGGCGGTGTTCTGGGCCGCTGACCCCGAGCTCTTTCAACCCGCGCCGGGAGAGCGGGATTACGACGTCTTCTTCTACGGCTACGGCGACAAGTTCCGCCGGGAGTGGATGCAGGCACTGGTCGGCGAACCGAGTCGCGCCGATCCCGAGATCGACTTTGCCCTCGGCGGGAAGGACTTCCGCGGCGACGTCGGGAATGCGCGCCTGATCGGTGACGTGCCCTTCAACGTCTTCTCCCAGGCGATCTCGCGCGCGCACATCAACTTGAACGTGACGCGCCGCTCGCATGCGACCGTGTATGCGTCGTCGACGTGTCGCCCGTTCGAGCTGGCGGCAGCGGGTGGCGCGATCGTGTCGAACCCACAGCTCGGGATCGAGCGCTGGTTCGACGTCGGCTCGGAGCTGCGCGTGGTCGCGTCGGCGGACGAGGCGCTGGCGACCTACCGCGAGCTGCTCGACGATCCGGGCGCTGCCGAGGCGATGGGACGCCGCGCGCGCGAGCGCGTCCTCGACGAGCACACCTACGCGCACCGCGCGCGCCAGATTCTCGAGCTCGTCGGTCTCGGTGCGCCGGTGGGCGTCCGTGGCTGAGCTACTCGCGGAGCTCGACCGGATCGCGATCGTCCCGGCGCTGAACGAGGAGGTGACCGTCGGCCGCGTGATCGACGAGATCCGGGAGTTCGACCCGGGCTTCGACATCGTCGTCGTCGACGACGGCTCGACCGACCGGACCGCGGGTGTGGCCGCCGACCGTGGCGCCCACGTCCTGCGCCTGCCGTTCAACCTCGGCATCGGCGGAGCGATGCAGACCGGCTTTCGCTTCGCATTCGAGCGCGGCTACGACATCGCCGTGCAGGTCGACGGGGACGGGCAGCACGATCCGTCGCAGCTGCCGAAGATCCTCGGCCCGGTGCTCTCCGGCGACGCCGATCTCTGCGTCGGCTCCCGTTTCACCGGCGACGGCGCGTACCGCTCGTCGTTCGCGCGCCGTGTCGGGATCAAGATCTTCGCCCGCGTCGTCTCGATGGTTGTCCGGCAAAGGGTGACGGACACGACGTCCGGCTTTCGTGCCGTGAACCGGCGGGGCATCGCGCTGTTCGCGGCCGACTATCCACACGACTATCCCGAGGTCGAGTCGACGGTGATGCTCGTCAAGCACAAGCTCCGCCTCGTGGAGGTCCCTGTCGCGATGCGCGAGCGCGGCGGCGGCGCATCGTCCATCACCGCATTTCGTTCCGTCTACTACATGACGAAGGTCCTGCTCGCGATCTTCGTCGGACTGTTACGTCGTAACGCCGTCCCTCTGGAGGAGGAACACCGATGACTCCACTCCCCGTCTCGATCGCCGCAGCGGTTGCCTCGTTCTTGCTGCTCGTCGTCGTCTTCGAGCTGATCCGCTCCCGTCGCCTGCGCGAGCGTTACGCGCTGCTCTGGCTGCTCACCGGCGTCGTGCTGCTCGTGCTGTCGCTGTGGCGCGGCGGGCTGAACACGATTGCCGGCTGGTTCGGAGTCGTGTCGTACCCGCCTGCGATCCTCGGCGCGATTGGCGCGCTGTTCATTCTCGTGGTGCTTCTGCACTACTCGACCGTGATCTCGCGGCTCTCTGACCAGAACACGATCCTGGCCCAGCGGCTCGCGCTGCTCGAGCAGCAGCTGCGGGAGGGCTAGGGAACCGTCACCGTTGTCGGCTTGGTGACGACGTAGATGTCGCCGAGCTTCGGGTCGTCGACCCAGTTGGCGGCGACGCCGATGCGGTAGATCCAGGTGCCGGGGCCGGGGCGATCGGTGAACGTCGTCGCGCGCGTCGTCGCGATCGACTGCGTGTACAGCACGCAGTTGTCGGAGGAGCCGTTGAGGCGTCCGGCGCAGGCGACGTCAGGGTTCGCACCGTTTGCTCGGAGCACGTGGTAGAAGGCGCGTGCGGTGCCCGGCTTCATCCCGCGCCAGGCAAGCCGGACGTCCCCGCTCGTCTGCGACACGCCGACGGTGCCGCTGACGGGGACGGGCGTATCGGGCGCGCGGACGGCGAGTGAGCCCTGATCGTGGAGGCGGGGCACGGCGGCAAGCACGCCCAGCGGCAGCGCAGCGAAGACGGCGAACGCAACGACGACGGCGATCGTCAGGCGTCGCCCCGCTCGCTCGGGCCGGACAGGACCAGGCCGAGCGCGTGCGCCCGGGACGAGCAGCGAGACGGACGCCGCGAGTAGGACGTAGGCGGGGAACGCCGGCATGAGGATTCGGAAGAAGCTCGCGTCGTCGAGCGAAGCGGGGAGGTACGTCCCCTTGACCAGCAGGTACACGACGAACCACGTGCCGACCAGCAGCACGCCGCGGCGGGACCGCGCGAGCAGCCCGATGAAGCCCGCGACGGGCAGCCACTCGATCACCCGCGCGATCCAGAAGTGCTCCCGAAAGCCGAGCAGCACCTGGTGGAGGTGCTCCCAGCTGTTGAGCTTCGGGCTGAAGATCCGCCTCGTGAGATCGCCGGGGCCCACCGCCAGGCGGAGCTCCGGCCCCGGAGCGGCCGCCAGTTCCCCCAGGCCGCGGTACTTCCACACGGCAAGCGCGAGCAGCGACGGCGCCAGCCCGGCCGCGAAGGCAAGCAAGGACCGCCAGCGCTCGACCAGGAGCAGGAGCCCGGGCGCGAACAGGAAGAGCGCGTTCGACGGCTTGATTGCGATCCCGTAGCCTGCGGCCAGCCCGGCCAGTGCGCCGATCTGCCAACGGGCCGAATCGAGCGCCCGGAGGCAGAGGTACGCGGAGACGATCAGTGCCACCATCGAGGGGAAGTCGGGGACAGAGGTGAGCCCGAGGAGCTGCGGCAACGTCAGCTCCGTGTACTTCTGGTGATAGCCGACCTCGACGAAGACGATCCCCAGGTACGGAAGGGCGACCCACAGGAGCGCCGCGAAGTAGCCGAAGACGCGGCCGGCGATGCGTGCCCCGATCCCGTACATGCACAACAGCGCAACCGGGAGCAGAACGAGCGTGTTGAAGAGCACCATGGCGGGCAGCGCGGAGACGAGGTTCGGACCTGCAATCGCCGCGACAGGCAGCAGCAGGAACGACCAGCCGTAGCCGACATAGGTCGGAGGCAGGTGGCCGTGCGCCAGCAGGTAGGCGCCCGTGTAGTGCCAGATCTGGTCGCCGCCGGCGTAGTAGAGCCAGCCGTTGTGGCGTACGGTCAGCGCGAGTGCGAGCACCGCCAGCCACTGGATCCCGACGAGCGTCACGAGGACGTACGCGGGGCGCACCTCCGTGGCGGCGCGCCACGCTCGGCCGAGCGCGTTGTTGACGCGTGCCGGCGCCGCCGCCGTCGTCACGCCGGCGCGAGAACGTGCCGGCGGTACCACGCGACCGTGCGCTCGAGCCCTTCTCG
>DATFTK010000162.1:0-10780 GCA_035262005.1 Gaiellaceae bacterium
CGACGACCTCGTCAACTTCGTCGTCGGCCGCGCGGTCGACCTGCTCGGCCTCGACGTCGCCCACGTGAAACGCTGGGGCGAATGAGCGCCGCCTCGGGCAGGCTCCCAGCGGAAGGCGTGCGCGCGATGTTCGATCGCATCGCGCCCGTCTACGACGCGATGAACCGCATCATGACGGCCGGCCTCGACCGCCGCTGGCGAAGCGCGACTGCCGCAGCCGTCGTCCGTCCCGGCGATGTCGTCCTCGATGCCTGCTGCGGGACAGGCGATCTCGCCCTTGCGGACGTGCGCGCGGGCGGGCGCGTCATGGGGCTCGACTTCTCCGAGCGCATGCTGGAGCGCGCGCGGCGCAAGGCGCCGGAGCTCGAGTGGGTGAGCGGCGATCTGCTCAGACTGCCGTTCGGCGACGAGAGCTTCGACGCCGCGACCGTTGGCTTCGGCGTGCGCAACGTCGACGACCTCGAGCTCGCAATGCGCGAGCTTCGTCGCGTGCTGCGTCCCGAGGGACGGCTGGGGATCCTCGAAATCACCCGTCCGCACGGGCTGCTCTCACCCTTCTATCGGCTTTGGTTCGACGGAGTGGTGCCTGTTCTCGGCAAGCTCCTACCAGGTGGGTCCGCATACACGTATCTCCCCGCGAGCGTCCGGCGCTTTCCGGAGCCTGGGGAGCTGGCGGCGTTGATCGCCGCTGCGGGCTTTCGCGACGTGCGCTATCGCATCTTCGCGGGCGGCATCGTCGCGCTGCACACGGCGGTCGCCGCGTGACGGCTCTCGCCGAGCTGCGCGAGGCGCCCGGCCTCGATGCGTATCTCGCCGAGCTCGAGGATCGGCTCGAGGCGGCGGTCGGCCCCCACAACGGGATCGTCGCCGAGGTCGGCGGCGAGGCGCTCGCGGCGGGCGGCAAGCGGCTGCGGCCGCTGCTCGTCTACCTGTCGACCCCACGCGCGGCGGAGCCGCCCGTGGTCGCAGGCGTGGCCGTGGAACTCGTTCACCTCGCGACGCTGATGCACGACGATCTGATCGACGGAGCGAAGCTGCGGCGCGGGCGCGCGTCAGCCTGGTCGGCGCACGGCCCCGGCGCCGCACGCGCGGCGGGCGACTACCTCTTCGCGCGCGCGTTCGCGGAGCTGTCAGCGCACGGAGACGCCCCGTCGGTCGCCATCCTCGCGAACGCAACGCTCTGCCTGGCACGCGGCGAGGCGATGCAGCGCCGCCAACGGTTCGATCCGGACACGCCGATCGACGCCTACCTCGAGCGCTGCACGCTCAAGACGGGGAAGCTCTTCGAAGCGGCGTGCCGGCTCGCCGGCGGGCCGGGAGCGTTCGGGGTCGCGCTCGGCGTCGCCTTCCAGATCACCGACGACATCCTCGACTGCTCCGGTGTGACGATCGAGACCGGAAAGATCGCGGGCACGGACCTGCGCGAGGGAACGCCGACCCTGCCGCTCCTGCTCGCCGCCCAGCGTGACGAGGCGATCCGCGACGCGCTCGCCGGGCGAGTGCAGCTCGAGGGAGCGCTGCTCCGCGTCGCGTCGACCGGTGCGCTCGAGGAGAGCCGCGAGGTCGCGCTCGCCTACGCGCGCAGCGCGCGCGCGTGCCTCAACGGCGAGCTGCACCGCGAGGAGCTCGAGGCCCTGACCTACGCGGTCGTGAACAGGGAGCATTGATGGCCCTCCTCGAACGATCCGACACGCTGGCCGGCGTTCGCGAGAAGGTCGAGGTGGGCGAGCGGCTCGACTTCGACGACGGCGTCGCGCTGATGGAGTCCGACGACCTGCTCGGCCTCGGCGAGCTCGCCGACCTCGCACGACGGCAGCGCGGTGGAGACGACCGCGTCTTCTTCGTCCAGAACCTGTACTTGAACCAGACGAACGTCTGCCGCGTGAAGTGCAAGTTCTGCGCCTTCGCCGTCACGCAGAAGCAAGCCGACGCGTACACGTACACGCCGAAGCAGCTCGTCGAGGACGCAGTGCGCCAGCACGAGCTCAGCGCGTTTACCGAAATCCACATGGTCGGCGGCGAGAGCCCGCATGTCGACTTCGACTACTACGTCGGGATCGTGAGCTCGCTCCACGAGGCGTTGCCCGACGTCCACCTGAAGCTCTTCACCGCCAGTGAGATCCACCACATGACGAAGCTGTCGGGCCTGACGCACGAGGACGTGCTGCGCACGCTGCGTGACGCCGGCCTCGGCTCGCTGCCGGGCGGCGGCGCCGAGGTGTTCGCCGATCGCGTGCGCAAGCTGGTCGCGCCCGGCAAGGAGCATCCGGACTTCTGGTTCCACACGCACGACACAGCGCACCGGCTCGGTATCCCGACGCATTGCACGATGCTCTACGGCCACGTCGAGACATACGAGGAACGCGTCGACCATCTGCTACGCCTCCGCGACCAGCAGGACAAGACGGGGGGCTTCCTCGCGTTCATCCCGCTTGCGTTCCACCCGGAGAACACCGTGTTCGAGCGGCGCGGCTGGCGCCACACGACGGGCTCCGACGATCTCAAGCTGATTGCCGTGTCGCGCCTGCTGCTCGACAACATCCCGAACGTCAAGGCCTACTGGATCATGATGGGGCTGCCGCTCGCGCAGGTCGCCCTGCACTTCGGCGCGAACGACGTGCAGGGAACGGTCGTGCGCGAGCAGATCTTCCACGCGGCGGGCGCTCGCACCGAGACCGAGCAGAAGATCCCGGAGCTCGTGCGCTTCGTGCACGAGGCGGGACGCGTCCCCGTGCAGCGCGACACGCTCTACAACGAGTTGCACCGATGGTGAGGCTCGGGCGCATCTCCTACGTGAACATGGCGCCGGTCTTCTACCGGCTCGAGGCCGAGGTGGAGGAGGTGCAGGGCGTCCCGACCGACCTCAACGGCCGCCTGCTTTCCGGCGAGCTCGACGTCGCGCCGATCTCGTCGATCGAGTACGCGCGCAACGCCGACGGGCTCCGGCTTCTGCCGCGGCTCTGCGTCGGCTCCGAGGGGGCAGTGGACTCGATCCAGCTCGTCTCGCGCAAGCCGCTGGAACAGGTTCGCACCGTTGCGATCACTCCCGAGTCGGCGACGTCCGTCGTGCTGACGAGGGTGCTGCTGCCGGAGGCGAGCCACGTGCCGCTCGGCGAACAGGCCGACGCAAAGCTGTTGATCGGCGACGCGGCGCTGAAGTCGGCGTTCGAGGATCCGACACCGCATTACGACCTCGGCCGCCTCTGGCTGGAGCGAACCGGTCTGCCGATGGTCTTCGCCGTCTGGGCGTGCCCCGAGCCGCTCTCCTCAGGGCTGGCCGAGCTCGAGGACGCATTGGTCGCGTCCGTCCGGCTGGCGCGCGCCGAGCCGGAGCAGCTCGCGCACGAGGCGAGCGAGCGTTACGGCTATCCGGCGGGCTTCCTCGCGCGGTACTTCGAGAAGCTCCGGTACCGGTTCGGCCCGCGCGAGCGAGCCGGCCTGATGACGTTCCTCGAGCTCGCCCGCGATGCCGGCGAGCTCGACGAGGTCCCGGAGCTCCGCTTCGTGCGCGAAGCGGTGGTCGCATGACGGCTGTTGCGCCGATCCTCGACAAGGCCCGCGACGGTGAGCGCATCACCGACGACGAGGCGCTGGCGCTGCTCGAGTCCCGCGACCTCGTCTCGATCGGGCGTGCCGCGAACGAGATTCGAAACCGCAAGGCCGACCCGACGCGCATCACGTTCATCATCGATCGCAACCTCAACTACACGAACATCTGCTACACGGACTGCGAGTTCTGCGCGTTCTACCGCCGCCCAGGCGACACGCGTGAGGGCTACCTCCTGCCGAACGCGGTGATCTTCAAGAAGATCGAGGAGACGCTGGCACTCGGCGGCACCGGCCTGCTGATGCAGGGCGGGCACCATCCCGACCTCGACATCGCGTACTACGAGGATCTCTTCCGGTCGATCAAGGCGCGCTACAAGATCCACCTGCATGCGCTGTCGCCGCCCGAGGTGCAGCACATCGCGCGGCGGAGCAGGCTGACCCTCTGGGAGACGATCTCGCGGCTGCGCGACGCGGGCCTCGACTCGATCCCGGGCGGCGGCGGCGAGATCCTGGTCGACCGCGTCCGCGACGAGATCGCGCCGAAGAAGACGAAGACCGACGAGTGGCTCGCCGTCATGCGCCATGCGCACAGGCTCGGCATGTCGACGACCGCGACGATGATGTACGGGCACGTCGAGACGGTCGCCGACCGCGTCGAGCACATGCGGCGCATTCGCGAGCTGCAGGACGAGACCGGCGGCTTTCGTGCCTTCATCTCCTGGACGTTCCAGAACGACGGCAACCGCCTCGCCGGCAAGGTTGCGCGCGAGGACATGCCGACGTCGTTCGATTACCTGCTGACGCAGGCCGTCTCGCGCATCTACCTCGACAACGTGCCGCACATCCAGTCGTCGTGGGTGACGCAGGGGATGAAGATCGGCCAGGTCGCGCTCGGCTTCGGCGCCGACGACATGGGCTCCGTGATGATCGAGGAGAACGTCGTCTCCGCCGCCGGCACGACCCACCGCACCTCGACGGAGGAGCTCGTCCACCTGATCAAAGCCCTCGGCAAGACCCCGGTCCAGCGCGACACCCTCTACCGCGAAGTCAAAGTCTGGAACTAAAGGGGTCTGACCCCAGCAGCTGCTTCCGCTGTTCCTAACAATTCACGTAGAGGCTTCCGCTACCCTCGGGCGGGGTCGTGGCGCGCAAGCTCATCTTCCTGATCTGCATCGGAAGCATCGCGCTGCCTGCACTGGCGCATGCCGCCACTCCCGTGCGCGGGCAGACGCTGATGCCGAACGTCGTCTACTCGCGCCAGGTCGAGTTCACGGCGCACGGGCCGGTGGTCGAGCACATCGTCATCGCCCCGCGGCCGACGGGTCTCTACGCGCTGAAGACGGTTCTCTCCAACAACGCCGTGCAGGGAACCGAGCGGCTGACCTCGATGGAACGGCGCGTCTCGGGCGACGCGACCGTGGCAGGGATCAATGCCGGCGCCGGGCTCGTGCTGCGTGGCGGCGAGCTCGACGTCGCTCCCGTCGACGGAAGGTCCTCGGCCGGCATCGACACCGACGGCGCCCTGCACGTCGACCGTGTCGCGCTCGCGGGCACATGGCAGGGGTCGGGCCAGCGCCGCATCCTCGGCATCAACGAACCGCCGCGTGCAAACCGGACGACGCTGTACACGCGCGCCTGGGGCGCGCGCACCCCTGCGGACAGCAGCGGCGCCTACGCCGTGCTGCAGCCGTTCCCGAACTCCGTGCCCAACGCTCCCCTGACTGCGACCGTCACCGGCTATGTGCAAGGGGGCAACCAGGCGATACCGGCCGACGGCGCGATCCTCGCGGCGCGCGGATCGCAGGCCGGCTTTCTCACGGCCGAAGCGCCGGTGGGCTCGAAGGTGAGCATCGTGCTCACGCTCACGCCGCCGTGGGCCAACGTCCCCGACGGCGTCGGCGGCGGCCCGTTGATCGTCCGGAGCGGCAAGCCGGTGTACCGCTCCTTCGAGACGTTCGACTCGCCGCAGCTCGTCTTCCGCAGCGCGCGCAGCGCGGTCGGCCAGACCGCCGACGGCCGGATCGTCTTCCTGGTCGCGGACGGAAAACAGCCGGGTTACAGCACGGGGCTGACGAACTTCGAGCTCGCGCTGACGATGATGCGCCTCGGGTGCGTCACAGCGTCGGCGCTCGCGACCGGCCCGACCGCCACCTTGGCGTTCGACGGGAAGCTGCTCAACCGGCCGTCGGCGCGGGCCGAGCGCGCCGCGGGCGCGGCGCTCACGCTCGCCTACTACGGCGCGTACGCGCCGCCTCTCTCGGGCAGGACGTTCTCGGCGAACGCGACTGTGCCGCTCTCGTACAAGCTCGTTCGTCCGTCGACCGTGACGGCCGAGCTCGACGGTCCCGGCGGGGCGGTCGCGCCGATCGACGGCGGCCAACGGGCGCCGGGCCTCTACCGCTTCACCTGGCCGGCCGGCTCGCACCCACTCGGCGACTGGACCTTCCGTGTCGTCGCGACGGACGGCCAGGGGCGTCAGTCGACCGCCGAGCGCGACTTCACCTTGAAGTAGCCTCTTCCGCGTGCCGGTTGCCGGCGTCACGAGCACGCTCACGTCGCTGATCGGGGATCACGGCGTCTACGCGATCTTCCTGCTGATGGCGATCGACGCCGTCTTTCCGGCCGCGAGCGAGCTCGTGATGGTGTACGGCGGCGCGCTCGCCGCAGGAGCGTTCGCGGGGCAGCACGTCGTCGTCTTCGGCCATCGGATCGACTCGCACTTCTGGGCGTACGTCGCCGTCGCGCTCGCCGGGACGCTCGGGTACCTGGCCGGCGCGATCGTCGGTTGGGCGATCGGCATCTACGGCGGCCGTCCGCTGCTCGAGCGACACGGCCGCTGGTTCCACCTCTCGCAAGAGAACCTTGCCCGGGCGGAGCGGTGGTTCGACCGCTGGCAGGACCTCGCGGTTCTCGTCGGCCGTGTGACTCCGGTCATCCGCTCGTTCATCTCCATCCCCGCCGGCGTGTTCGAGACCCCGTTCGTGCGGTACACGCTGCTCACGGCGATCGGCTCGGCGATCTGGGCGTTCGCGTTCGCCGGAATCGGCTGGGCCGCCGGACGCAGCTACACGCACTTCCACCACGACTTCGGCTACGTCGAGTACGCCGTTGTCGCCGCAATTCTGATCCTGTTCGCGCTTTGGATCTACCGTCGAGTACGCGCCTCTAGACTGTCGAGCCGTGCGTCCGATCCCGCTGGTTGACGTAAAGGCGCAGTACGAGCCGCTGCTCCCGCGCATCCGTGCGGCGGTCGACGGCGTGCTCGAGAGCTCCGATTTCATCCTCGGCCCCAACGTCGCGGCGTTCGAGCGCGAGGCGGCCGCGTACCTCGGCGTCGGCGAGACCGTGGGCGTCGCGAACGGGACCGACGCGCTCGTGCTCGTCCTCGACGCGCTCGGCGTTGGGCCCGGCGACGAGGTGATCTGTCCCGCTTTCACCTTCTATGCGACCGCCGAAGCGGTCGCGCGGCGCGGCGCGACACCGGTTTTCGCGGAGGTCGACCCGACGACGATGAACCTGGATGTCGAGGACGTCGCAGCCCGAGCGACAGCGCGAACGAAGGCCATCATCGCGGTCCATCTCTTCGGCCGCCCGGCGCAGACCGCCGAGCTCGCGCGGCTCGGCGTGCCTGTGATCGAGGACGCGGCGCAGGCGTTCGGCTCGCCCGAGATCGCGCGCACGGGCGTCGCTTCGACGTTCAGCTTCTACCCGACCAAGAACCTCTTCGCGCTCGGGGACGGCGGGCTGGTCTCGACTGACGATCCGGACCTCGCCGAGCGCATCCGCAAGCTCCGTTTCCACGGTTCGCGCGACAAGGTCGACTTCGAGCTGATCGGCTACAACTCGCGGCTGGACGAGCTGCAGGCGGCGGTGCTGCGGGTCTTCCTGGCAGAGCTCGACACCTGGATCGCGCAGCGGCGCGACGCTGCGGGCCGCTACGCGGAGCTCGGGCTCGGCGCTGTGTGCGAGCTTCCGGAGGACGAGCCGGGGCACGCATACCACCTGTTCGTCTGCCGCTCGCCGGAACGCGAGCGGATCCGGCTGGCGCTCACCGAGGCAGGCATCGGCAACGCGGTGTACTACACGACACCGCTGCACCTGCAGCCGGCCCTCGCGTATCTCGGTTATGGGTCCGGGTCGTTGCCGGTCACCGAGCAGCTCGCGCGAGAGAACTTCTCCGTGCCGCTGTGGGCGGGAATCGACTCGGAGACGCAGGAACGCGTCGTCGCGGTGGTCCAGGCCGCTGCGCCGGTGGCTTCGTAGTGCCCGTCAACCGGCACCGCATCTGGCAGCTGTTCGCCGACGCAGCGTTGATCGCGCTCGCGTGGTGGCTCGCCTTCTGGCTCCGGTTCGACCACGGCGTCCCGGAGCCCTATCACCGGCTCTTCATCGACACGCTCGCGGTCGTCGTCGCGATCAAGCTCGCGGTCTTCATCGTCTTCGGCTTCTACAACCGCTGGTGGCGCTACGTCTCCACCCGGGACATGTGGGGTGCCGCGCGCGGTGTGACGGTTGCGTGCGTGGTCGCCGACCTCGTCGTCTACTTCGCGCACCCGGTCAAGGGCTTTCCGCTGCCGCGCTCGATCGCCGTGCTTGACTGGCTGCTGCTGCTCGCGTTCGTCGCGGGCACGCGTCTGATCGCACGGAGCCTGATCGAGCGGCCGGGAGCGGCTTCGTTCGTCGCGCGCGGCAAGGAGGTCATCGTCGTCGGCGCGGGGGACGCGGCCCAGCTCGTCATCCGCGAGATGCTGAAGAACCCGGCGCTCGGCTACACGCCCATGGGCCTGATCGACGACGACCCGCGCAAGAAGAACCTGCGCCTGCACGGGATTCGGGTGCTCGGCACGTCTGCCGAGCTCTCGCACATCCTCCGCGACAACCCGCCGGACGAGGTGCTGATCGCAATTCCGTCGGCCTCCGGCGGGACGCGGCAGCGGATCGTCGAGATCGCCCAGGCCGCCGGCGTCCCGGTCAAGACCCTGCCCGGCATCTACGAACTGATCTCGGGCGATCACAACCTCGCCGGCCAGATCCGCCCCGTGCAGGTGGAGGACGTGCTCGGGCGCGAGCAGATCGAGGTCGACCTGCGCGCCGTCGCGAAGTACCTCGCCGGCGAGACGGTGCTCGTCACCGGCGCCGGCGGGTCGATCGGCGCAGAGCTTTGCCGGCAGATCGCGCGCATCGGCCCGGCGCGGCTCGTGCTCGTCGAGCAGTCGGAGTCGGGGTTGTTCGACATCGAACGCGAGCTGATCGACGACCGCGGCTTCTCAGCCGCCGCCACCGTTCTCGGCGATTGCGGCGACCGCGCGAAGATGAGCCAGGTCTTCGAGCGCTACCGGCCGACCGTCGTCTTCCACGCCGCGGCGTACAAGCACGTCGCGCTGCTCGAGGCGAACCCGCTCGAGGCGGTGCGGAACAACACTCTGGCGACGCGCGTGATCGCGGACGTCGCCGTGGAATACGGTGCGGGCCGATTCGTGCTCGTCTCCACCGACAAGGCGGCGAACCCGAAGAACCTGCTCGGCCAGTCGAAGGCGCTGTGCGAGTGGATCGTCGAGTCGTACGGCCACCGCCAGGACGTGAAGACGCGCTTCGTCGCCGTCCGCTTCGGCAACGTCCTCAATTCGTCCGGCAGCGTGATCCCGATCTTCCGGCGCCAGATCGAGAAGGGCGGCCCGGTGACCGTCACACATCCAGAGATGACGCGCTACTTCATGACGATCCCGGAGGCTGTGTCACTGATCGTGCAGGCAGGTGCGATCGGAGGCCGCGGCCAGGTCTACGTCCTCGACATGGGCGAGCCCGTGAAGATCCTCGACCTCGCGCGGAACATGATCCGCCTGTCCGGCAAGGAGCCCGAGACCGAAATTCCGATTGCATTCGTCGGCGTCCGTCCGGGCGAGAAGCTGCACGAAGAGCTGTGGACGGACGGCG
Organism: Gaiellaceae bacterium; assembly: GCA_035262005.1. Taxonomy (GTDB): domain Bacteria; phylum Actinomycetota; class Thermoleophilia; order Gaiellales; family Gaiellaceae; genus 3-1-20CM-4-69-9. The sequence goes on from DATFTK010000162.1 coordinate 9,484, forward strand.
AGACCGTCGGGCCCACGTCGCACCCGAAGATCCTTCGGGCGGCGAGGTCGCCGATCGACGTCGAATGGCTCGAGGACCAGCTCGGCGAGCTCGAGGGCATGGTCGAGCGAGGCGACACGCTCGACGTCGTGTCGAAGCTCGTGTCGATGCTGCGCAGCCCGCACCGCGCCGGGTCGGCTGTCCTCGAGGACACTCTCCATTGAGCCCCCTCCTTCGTCTCGGCAAGGCGGAGGTTGAGTGGCGCTACGGCGAGACGCGGTCTCGCCTCCGCGCGCCGGAGGTTTCGTTCCGAGAGCGACGCGAGCGAGCGGTCGCGGCAGTGCAGGCGGTGGTGGCTTCGCCATCCCCGCCTGCATCGGCTCGCCGGCGGCTAAGTCGGCTTCGCCTGTCTTAGCCTCCGGCCTGGCGGCCCAAGAAGGTCCCGCGTCTTGATTCAAACCTGTTGCGGAGTCGTGGCACCTCCGTCTCATGCCGTCCGTAGGGTGGTCGGGTGATCCTCGAGGGGCTCAATCCCGAGCAACGGCGGGCGGTAGAGGCCGTTCGCGGGCCCGTGTGCATCCTCGCCGGAGCGGGCTCCGGCAAGACGACGACGATCACGCGGCGTGTCGCGCATCAGGTCGCGAGCGGTGCCTTCGAGCCGGGGCAGATCTTGGCCGTGACCTTCACGGACAAGGCCGCGACGGAGATGCGCGAACGGCTCTCGTCCCTCGGGGTCACGGGCGTCACCGCGCGCACGTTCCATTCGGCCGCCCTCGCCCAGCTGCACTGGCTGGGGACGCCCCCGACCCGCATCGTGCCGTCGAAGGCGCTCGCGTTGCGGCGCATCGGCAACGGGCTGCCGCCGCCGTACAAGTTCCGCCCGGCGGTCGACCTCGCGACCGAAGTCGAGTGGGCGAAGAACCGGCGGCTGACGCCCGAGACGTACATCGACGGCCTGGGTGAGCACGAGCCGCCGATTCCCTCGGACCTGATGGGCAAGGTGTTCCGTTCGTACGAGACGTCGAAGTCCGAGGCCGGCTTCGTCGACTTCGAGGACCTGTTGGAGCTGGCGCTGCAGATGCTCGAGGAGGACGAGCATGCGCGGGCCGCGGTCAGACAGCGCTATCGCGCCTTCACGGTCGACGAGTACCAGGACGTCAACCTCCTCCAGCAGGAGCTGCTCGACCGCTGGCTCGGAACGAGCGACGAGCTCTGCGCCGTCGGCGACGACTACCAGTCCATCTACGCTTTCACCGGCGCGACGCCGGAGCATCTGCTCGGACTGCCGGCACGATTCCCGCACGCGACGGTCGTCCGG
>DATFTK010000163.1:0-6583 GCA_035262005.1 Gaiellaceae bacterium
TGCGCGGCGCTCCTCGACCGAGCCCTGCGGCCCCGTCAGCGCGGCGATGCCCGCTTCCTGCACGGGCCGAAAGATGCCCGCGAAGGCGTGGTCCTGCAGCGTTTCGATGCGGCGGACGAGCTCAGCGTTCCCGAGCGCGAAGCCAAGCCTCCAGCCGGCCATCCCGTAGCTCTTGGACATGCTGAAGAGCTCGATGCCGACTTCGCGAGCCCCCTCGGCGGCGAGGAAGCTCTGCGGTCGGCGGCTGTCGAACACCAGGTCGCCGTAGGCGAAGTCGTGCATCACCCACGCGTCGTTGCGTCGCGCCCACTCGACGGCCTCGTCGAAGACGCCGTCCGGCGCGGCGGTCGCGGTCGGATTCGTCGGGAAGTTGAGGTACATCGCGTCTCCCGAGACCTCCCACCCCGAGAACGACGCGACCTCGGCTCCGGCCAGCGCGACGGCGGAGAAGTAGTCGGGGTAGCCGGGGTCCGGCAGGACGATCGTCCCGCCGTGCTCGACGGCGCAGAGAGCGAACTCCATCAGGCCCGTCTTGGTACCGGGAAGGACCGCCACCTCGCGCCGCGGGTCGAGCTCGACCCCGTAGACGTCCGCGTAGCGGGCTGCAATCGCCTCCTTCAACGCCGGCAGCCCCGCGAAGGGCGCATAGCCGTGGACGTCAGGGCGCGCTGCCGATTCGGCGAGCGCCTCGATCACATGTGCCGGCGGCCCGATCTCCGGATTGCCGCGCCCGAGGTCGACGAGCGGCTCGCCGACCTCGGCAGCCGCGGCGGCGGCGGCGACGCGCGCGAGCAGCGCGGTGAAGTACTGCTCTGGAAGTCGCGCGATCCGTTCGGGCTCAGACGGCGGGCGTCGCGGCGCGGCGGAGCTCGACCGGGAGGCGGAAGACGACATCCTCGTACACACTCGCAAACGGGCGGATGTCGCGCACGCCGCGCGCGCGGAACCAGTCGCAAACCCGCTCGACCAGGCGCTCCGGGGCCGACGCGCCGGAGGTCACTCCGACCGTGTCGACGTCCTCGAGCCAGCGCTCGTCGATCTCCGTCTCGTCGTCGATCAGATGCGACGAGACGCCGGCAGCGTGCGCAACGTCGACGAGGCGGTTCGAGTTCGAGGAGTTGCGAGACCCGATGACGAGCAGCAGCTCGACCTTGTCGAGCAGCTCCTTCACGGCCCACTGCCGGTTGGACGTCGCGTAGCAGATGTCCTCGCGCTGCGGCCCGCGGATGTGCGGGAAGCGGCGTTTCAGCACGTCGATGACCTCGGCCGTCTCGTCGACGGAGAGGGTCGTCTGGGTGATGTAGGCGACCGGCGTCCCCTCGGGCAGCTCGAGTGCCTCCGCATCCTCGACGCTTTCGACGAGCACGGTCGCCTCCGGGGCCTCGCCCATCGTTCCGACGACCTCCTCGTGACCGGCGTGGCCGATCAGGACGATGCGATGACCGTCGGCGGCGTAGCGGCGAGCCTGGACGTGCACTTTCGTGACGAGGGGGCAGGTCGCGTCGATCGTCTGCAACCGCCGCTCGGCCGCCCGCTCGTAGACCTTCGGCGCGACGCCGTGAGCCGACAGCACGAGCGTGGCCCCCGGCGGCGCGTCGGTCTCGGACTCGACGAAGACGGCCCCGAGCGCCTCCAGCTCACGGACGACGTGGGCGTTGTGGACGATCTGCTTGCGCACGTAGACGGGCGCTCCGTAGAGGGAAAGGGCACGCTCCACCGTCTCCACGGCGCGCTCTACCCCAGCGCAATATCCCCGAGGCGATGCGAGTAGAACTCGCGAAACCAAACCTGAGCCAAGGTAGCAGCGCCCCTTGGTGGCCGCCTGATGAACCCTTGAGAAACAGGAAGAGGCTCGTCGCTCGGGGGGGTCGGTGGCGACGAGCCTCCTCCTAGTGCTCACCGCGGACTGCAAGGCCAGGAACGCACCGCGGTTCGCATCGCCCAGTGCGATTGAGGCTAGCGAGTCCCCTCCGGCATTCCAATAGGCCGAACGGCCCATCTTTGGAAGCGGCACCGGCGCTCCCTACAATCCGTTACGCCCAGTCACACCAACCCGGGAGCAAAGCGGGATGCTTCGCATCGGGCTCGATATTGCGGCGGTCGTCATCGGGGTCGCTTTGGCCATCGTCGGGCTGCTCGCGCTGCGCCGGCGTCGCGCCGAGGCGGCTGCGAGCGGCCCCGACCTGGAGTCGATGGCCGCGATCGCGACCGCCTTCGGGGGCTCGGACGACGCGGCGACGATCGCGCGCGAACTGCTCGTCCGGGTCGAGCCGCTCGTCGGCGTCGAGCTCTCCCTGCTCTATGTCGTCGACAACGAGCGGCACCTGGCGTCCGGCCTGCTCGGCCGAGACCAGGGGAAAGAGCTCGAGTGGTTCCGTTCGATCACGGTCGACCTCGACGCCGAGCCCTCCGGGGTCTCGACGGCGGTGTTCGAGGCGGCGCCGTTCGCCGTCGACGACGTGCGCGCGTCGACGATTGTCAGCGCCAGGCTCACCCAGGCGACGGGCGCGCGGAGCGCCGCCTTCGTCCCGCTGCTCGCGGACGAGCGCGTGATCGGTGTGCTCGTCGTCGGGACGACTTCAAGGCTGCGCGCCTTCTCGGGCGAGGAGCTGGCTCTGCTGCGGACGGTGGCCGGGGAGGCGGCGCTTGCGCTCGACCGCATTCGGTCGACGGCGGCGCTGCGCGACGCGCTCGACCGCGAGCGTTTCGTCGCGAGGCTTTCGGCCCGGGTGCACTCGGAGCTCGACGTCGACGAGCTGCTCCGTGTCGCCGTCGAGGAGACTGGTACGGCGCTGGGGGTCGACCGCTGCTTCATCCGGCTCGGCGACACGGAGGACTCGATCCCGATCGCCGCCCAGTGGCACGCCGACGGCCTTGACGGCATCGAGTCGGGAAAGCGTCTTGCCGCCTCGAACCTCGCCGTGCGCCGCCGCGCGACGGTTGCGATCGAGGACGTCGAGCGTGCGGCCGAGCTCGTCGAGGTCGGCGGTGCTCAGACGTTGCTCGAGCTCGGGTCGCGCGCGATGCTTGCCGTGCCGATCCTCGTCTTCGACGAGCTGATCGGGACGCTCACGTTGCATCGAACCGAGCCGCACGAGTGGAGTGCGGAAGAGGTCGGGCTGACGGAGACGGTTGCACGCGAGATCGGACTGGCGATCCACGTCGCCCGCTTGCTGCGCGACAACGAGCGGCGCATTGGGCAGCAGGCCGCGTTCTTCCGGATCGCCGCCATGCTCGGCCAGTCGCTGTCGCTTGCCGAGACTCTCGACGCGCTCGGCCAAGCGGCGACCGATGCGTTCGGCGGTGACGCCGCGGCGGTGCTGATGCCGCGCGGCAGCGACCTCGAGCTCGCCGCATCCGTCCAGCTCCCGGACGGGCTCGCGCGCGCGCTCGCTCCCGCACTGCCGCCGTCGGCGGAGTCGCTGGCGTCGGCGGCCGCCGACGAGCGGATCCTGGTCTCGCCGGCAGTCGTCCGGGACGACCGCTTCGAGCCGCCATGGCAGAGCCTGTTGCAAGAGGAGGGTCTTTCCGCCCTGCTCGCGGTCCCCGTGGCGAGCCTGCGTGCCCGGCGCTCCGGTCTGGTGCTGGTCTTCTTCGCGGCGGAGCGGATGTTCAGCGACGAGGAGCTGGAGGTGGCGCGGCACCTGTCCGACGCCGCGCGGGGAGCACTCGAGCGGAGCGAGCTGTTCGAAGCCGAACGCACGGCCCGTGCCCTGTCCCAACAGCTCGCGCGGACGGGCAGCGTGCTCGCGACGGAGCTGGATCCCGCCGCCGTCCTCGACGAGGTCGTGCAGCAGGCCCCCGCGTTGCTCGCCGCCGAGGCCTGCGCGGTGCTGACGCTCGAGGACGACGAGCTCGTGGTCAGCGCCGCGTCCGGTCAAGGAACCGCCGACAGCGTCGGCGTCCGCGTCAGTGCGAACGGGTCGCTCTCCGGCGACGTGTTCCAGTCGCGCGCACCGGTTGCAGTCGACGACGCCGTGGCCCTGCCGCAGCTCGCCGGCAGCGACCAGCTGCTCGCGGCCGGCTACGCCGCATATCTCGGCGTTCCGCTCTCCGGTCCGGAGGGTGCGCCGGCAGGCGTGCTCGCCGTCTACGCCCGCCGTCCACGGGCATGGCGCGCCGAGGAGATCGAGGCGCTGCAGGCGCTCGCCGGAAACACGTCCGCTGCGCTCGCCAACGCGGAGCTCTACTCGCGAGTCTCCCTCGAGAAGGAACGCAGCGTCGCCATCCTCGCGAACATCGCCGACGGCATCGTCGCCGTCGACCGCGAGGGCCGCGTCGTCCTCTGGAACGCGGCGGCGGAGCAGATCACGGGCGTGCCCCAGGCCGAGGCGGTCGGGCACACGACCACCGACGTGCTCCGCCGCAACCTCGAGTCCGGGGATGACGAAGCACCCGCCGGCCAACGCCTGGTCTCGATTCTGCGCGGCGGCGAGGAGGTCTGGTTGTCACTGAGCGAGGCCGTGATGCGCGATCCGCTCGGCGCCGTCGCGGGTCGCATCTTCGCGTTCCGGGACATTTCGGGCGATCGGATGGTCGAGCAAGTCAAGTCGGACTTCGTCGCAGCGGTGTCGCACGAGCTGCGCACACCACTGACGTCGATCTACGGCTTCGCCGAGACGTTGCTCCGACAGGACATCCCGTTCGGGGAGGAGGAGCGGCAGACGTTCCTCGGCTACATCGCGTCGGAGTCGGAGCGCTTGACGGAGATCGTGGACCAGCTGCTCAACGTCGCGCGGCTCGACGCCGGCGACCTGCAGGTGGAGCGTGGGCGCATCGACGTCGGCTCGGTCGTCTCTGAGGTGGTCGAGACGGCGGACGTCGGCAACGGCCACCGGTTCGAGATCGACCTGCCGGACGAGCCACTCGCCGCGGAGGCCGACCCGGACAAGGTGCGCCAGGTGTTCAACATCCTCGTCGAGAACGCCTTGCGCTATTCCCCGCGGGGTGGGACCGTGACCGTCGGTGCGCGCCGCAACGCCGACCGGGTGGAGGTGCGCGTCGTCGACGAAGGCATGGGCATCCCCGCGGCCGAGCGGGAGTGGATCTTCCGGAAGTTCTACCGCGCCGAATCTGCGGCCCGCGACGGCGCCGCCGGAACGGGACTCGGACTGTTCATCGCGAAAGAGCTTGTCAATGCGATGGGCGGGCGCATCTGGGTCGATTCGACGGAGGGCGAGGGCTCGAGCTTCGCGTTCGAGCTACCCGTGGCGCGCGACTAGGTGACCGGGGGAGCGGGTATAGGTGCGGACGGGGGTGGGATGACAAAAGTTCTCGTGATCGACGACGAAGCGCCGATCCGTCTCCTCTGCCGCGTCAATCTCGAAGCGGAGCAGATGGACGTGATCGAGGCGGCCGACGGGCCATCCGGCGTCGTGAAGGCGCAGGACGAGCGGCCGGACGTGATCCTGCTGGACGTGATGATGCCGGGGCTCGACGGCTGGCACGTCGCGGAGCAGTTGCTCGACGACGACCGGACGAGCGGCATCCCGATCATCTTCCTGACGGCGCGCGCGGAGTTCCGCGACCGCGCGCGCGGGCTCGACATCGGCGGCGTCGACTACATCACGAAGCCATTCAACCCGCTCGAGCTCGCGCCGCTCGTGCAACGGCTGCTGGACCGGATCGACAAGGGCGAGCGCGACGAGCTCCGCGCCGAGAAGCTGTCGGAGCTGCGCACGCTCATGGAATCCGAGTAGCGCCCGCTAGCGCCCTGCGAAATCGGCTGTGACCACGCCGGCGCCGCCGTGGCCGATGAAGGTGCCGAATGCGTAGCCGACCCCGACGCGCCGGAACCCGCGCCGGAGGAGGATCGCCCGGTGCCTGGGGCTGGCGAGCCACGCGCCGACCACCCAGTTGGCGGTGATGCCGGTTGCCCAGGCGAGGTCTTCGCCGAAGAGCGGACCGCGTGCTCCCGCCGCGACGACGCGCCCGGCGACGAAGCCGTGGGCGAAGTACTGGCGCTGCATCATGTCCGTCGAGTGGCCGCGGGCGGCGCGGACGAGGTGGAAGTCGACCCGGAGCGCCGGAAGCCCGTGGCTCGCTCGGACGGCGTTCATCGTCGCGAGCAGAGACGCTTCGGAGCTGGTCAGGCGACCGGCCTGAGCCGCCGTGACCGGGAGCAAAAGGAAGCACATCGCGAGCAGGCCGACGCAAACACGCTTGTTCGGGAATGTGAAGTCGTCAGGCATGGGGCGCCTCCCCTTTCGGGGGAGTTCGCTTCGCTCCTTTCGTCACGAATCAGCGGGAAGACAGGGCGAGTGAGACGCCGGCGAGCGTAACGGCTGCGCCGGATACTTGCACGGGGTCCAGCGACTCGCCGAGCCACGCCCAGGCGACCGCGATCGCGATGACCGGCTCGAGCATCCCCGTGATCCCGACGCGAGTGGCACTGATCCTTCGGAGGGCACCGACGACGAGCGCGAAGGGGACGATCGTGCCGAGGACGACCATCCAAAGCATCAGCGCCCAGACCGGGAGATGGTGCGAGGCGAGATTGCCGAGCAGCGAGACGTCGCGGTCGGCGCGGCGGCTCGGGAAATTCCACCACGGTGCGAGCACAGACCAGAAGAGCGTGGCGAAG
>DATFTK010000164.1:0-7546 GCA_035262005.1 Gaiellaceae bacterium
AACTGGAGCTGGATCTTCTTCATCAACGTCCCGGTCGGCATCGCCGGCGTGTTGGGTGCCTGGTTCTTGATCGACGAGTCCAAGGACACGTCACACGAGCAGCGGCTCGACCTTCCCGGGCTGCTGACGTCGGCGATCGGACTGTTCGCGCTGACGTACGGACTGATCGAGACGAACGATCACTCCTGGGGATCGACGCGCGTCCTGTCGCTGTTCGCGATCGCCGTCGTCTTCCTCGTCGCGTTCGTGGTGCTCGAACTGCACCAGCGGCTGCCGATGCTCGACATGTCGCTGTTCAAGAACTCGACGTTCAGTGGAGCGAACACGGTCATGTTCCTCGTCGGGCTCGCGATGTTCGGGATCTTCTTCTACAACTCGCTCTTCCTCCAGAACGTTCTCGGCTACGGCGCGATCAAGACAGGCGCGACGTTCCTGCCGATGACCGTGCTGATCATGTTCGTCGCGCCGGCGGCGGGGAAGCTCTCCGACAAGGTCGGTCCGCGCTGGTTGATGGGCGCCGGGATGACGCTGCTCACCGGCTCGCTGCTGCTCTTCGCCACGCTCGATGCACAGTCGTCCTGGTGGAACATTCTTCCCGGCCTGCTCGTCGGAGGTGTCGGGATGGCGATCGTCATGGCGCCGACGACGGCGGCCGCGATGAGCTCGGTTCCGGTCGACAAGGCGGGCGTCGGCTCTGCCGTGATCAACAGCATGCGCCAGGTGGGCGGCTCGCTCGGGATTGCCCTGATGGGCGCCCTTGTCGCGACAGCGGTCAGCGTGTCGCCGTTCAACCCCGCTTTCGCCGACCAGTTCGTCGAGGGCTACCACCGGGCCCTCCACGTCGGCGCTGCCATCACGCTCGCCGGTGCCTTCATTGCGGTGCTCACGGTCAAGACCATCCGTCATGCCGAGCCGCGCGCGACTACAGAGCCAGTCGTAGGCGCGTAACCAGAAGGACCGCAAAGGACTGCGGCTAAGCCAGGCGAAGCCGGCTTAGCCGCAGTCGAAGCCCGTCTTTCCGCTCAAAAGGAAGACCCCCGGCTGCGGCTCCGGGGGTCGATTCCTCAGGCGACCCCACCTTGGTGGCTAGTCTCCGGAACTTGGCTCTGCGGCCCAGCCAGCCCCGATCGATCTAACCCGGTGAAGTCCCTCCTGCAGCCGACCCTGGCGTCTGGCTCGGTCGCAAGATGTCCTCACTGTACGAGCCTTCCCCAGCCCTGTCAAGTAGCTCAGTCAAGTGATTTCAAGTACCCTTGCTTGACGCTTTTTCCCGCCAAACATGACCTTTTCGGGGGATGCTCGAAAAGACACCTTGCGATTTGGTGAAGCATGTCGTCTACTACGCCGTACATGTCTGACTCGACCGCCACCCGGCAGCAGCGACTCTCGGCCGCCCAGAACGGGCTCCGGCTCGGGGAGCGGCTCCGACAGTTGCGCGTCGCGGCGGGGATGACGCAAACCGAGCTGGCCGGCGCCCGCTTCTCGAAGGAGTACGTCAGTCAGATCGAGCGTGGCAAGACGCGACCGACGCCCGAGACGATCCAGTGGCTCGCGGCGCGTCTCAGCGTCGACCCGGGCTTCCTGGCCAACGGCGTCTCGGCCGACGAGCGCGGACGGGTCGACGCGGCGCTGGCGCGCGCCGACGCGCTCGTCGAGGCTCGTCGCAACGACGAGGCGCTCGCCGAGCTCGAGCGGATCAAGCCGGCCGTTCTCGCGACGGGCCTGCCGGAGCTCGAGGTTCGCGCGCTGTCCGGAGAGGCGACGGTGCGTATGCGTCGCGTCGAGATCCGCGAGGCGATTGCCCTGCTCGAGCGGGCTCGGGCGCTGACGGAAAGCAACTCGTTCTCCGACGTCGAGCGTGGCGACGTGCTGTTCCGCCTCGGTGTCGCGCGCTTCAAGCTCAACAGCGTCCAGAGCGCGATCGGGCTCTTCGACGAGGCGCTGAAGCTCGCCGAGCGCTCGGAGATCCCGTCCGACTACCTGCGCTCGAACATCCTCGCCTGGCGCTCGCGCTGCTACCGCCGGCGCCGCGACTTCGAGGCCGCGCGCGAGGACGTCGAACGCGCGCTCGAGCTCGCGGAGAGCCTGAACGACAAGCGAACGGCAGCCGACGTCTACTTCCAGGCGTCGATCATCGCCGACCGCGAAGGACACTGGGTGCTGGCGAGGTCGTACGCGGAGCGTGCGAGGGCTGCGTACGAGGACATCGCGGACCGGAACAACCTCGGCCGGCTGCTGAACAATCTCGGCGGGATCAACTTCCTGCTCGGCCATCAGGACGAAGCGCTGGCGTTGCTCAAAGATGCAGTTCGCATCGCCCTCGAAGTCGGAAACGACGACGAAGCGGCGCACGCGGTCAACGGCATCGCCCAGGTTCATCTCCGTACCGGCGACGTCACGCGCGCCGAAGAGCAGGCACGCTACGCCCTGCAGCTGCTCGGCGACCGCGTCGACGAGATGCACGAGATCGGCAACGCGCAGCTCGTGCTGGGTCGCGCGCTGCTCGCTCAGGATCGCCTCGACGAGGCGGAGGAGGCGTTCAAGGTCGGCGAATCTGCGTACGACCAGATGTCTTCCGTGAGTCATCGCGCCGACGCTTGGCTCGCCCAGGGGGATCTTGCGGCGAAGCGCGGCGACGACCGTACGGCGGCGAAGCTCTACCGCCGCGCCGCCGACGCTCTGCAAGACGTCCGCTTCTAAGCCGGGAAAGGAGGTGAAAAGGTTGACGAAAGCCCGTCTGATCTATGTCGCGGTCTTCGCGATCCTCATCGCGATGGCGCTGCTGCCCGCGATGGGGCTGTTGCCGCTCGGGGGGCACGAGGGCAGCGACTTCTAGAGTGGCGATGTGCGCGCCTCGCTTGCGGTTCTTGCGCTGATCTTCCTAGCGGTCGGCTGCAGCTCCACCACGAGCTCTTCGAAGCGAGGCGAGCCGAAGCCGGGGTCGCTCATGGCGATCTGGCGCGACTCCGGGCAGAGCGTTTCGTTGATTCCAGGGACGTCGGACTATTCCCCTGGCGACGTGCGTGTCTCCTTCCTGGTCGTGGATCCGCACGGCCGCGTCGTCTCGCGCCCGCGCGCCCGCGTCTGGGTCGCCCGGTCGCTGCAGGCGCGACCGTTCACGACGGCGGTCGGCCAGCTCGAGCCGATCGGCGTGTCCGGAGAGTCGAGTGGCGCGGACGCGAAGGCGATCTACGTCGCGCACGTACGGATCCCCGCAGCGGGGAAGTACCAGCTCGTTGCGCGTCCGCTCGGCGGCCGCGAGCAGATTGCGGGCGTCGAGGACCTCGACGTCGCGAGTCGCTCCCATTCGCCGATGGTCGGCTCGCCTGCGTATCCGTCGCACACACCGACGCTCGCAAGCGCGCACGGGCACGCGGATGCGCTCACGACGAGAGTTCCGCCGGACCGGGCTCTGTTGCGCACGTCGATCGCGGCCGCGCTCGCGGCCCACGAGCCGTTCGTTGTGACGTTCGCTACCCCGCGCTATTGCGAGAGCCGCATCTGCGGACCGGTTGTCGACGTGGTCGACCAGGTTCGTAAGCAGTACGCCGACACACCGGTCCGCTTTATCCACGTGGAGATCTACACCGACAACAATCCGAGCAAGGGACGAAACCGCTGGGTGCGCGAGTGGCACCTGCCGGGGGAGCCGTGGACGTTTCTCGTCGGGCGCGACGGGCGGATCAAGGCGAAGTTCGAGGGATCCGTATCGATGACCGAACTGGGTCAGGCAATCCGTCGGCTGCTGTTGTAGGTTGAGACGCAGTGGCATCTGCGGAGCAACAACCGGACAGCCTCGTCAGCGTTCGTGAAGTTGCCGACCAGCTCGGCGTCCATCCCGAAACGATTCGGCGGTTGATTCACGACGGACGGCTCGACGCCGTCCGAGTCGGGCGTGTCCTGCGCGTACATCGTGAAGCGGTCGACAGCTTCCTCGCGCGCCAGCGCGTGAAGCCCTCGCGCGGGGCCTGACGCCGGCGTTTATCCCCCGACGCGCTCGACCACCACGTGCGGAATCCGCGCGTATGGACTGAGTCTCAGCAGCATCCGCACGATCTCGGCGCAGTCCTCGGGGCGGATCATCTGCTCCTTCGGCAGCGGGTTCCAGTCCGTCATCGGCGTGTCGACGAAGCCAGGGCTGATCGCGGTCGCACGCACGCCGCTGTCCTGCTCACCGCGGTTGAGCGTGTTCGTGAACTGGATCACCGCCGCCTTCGCCGCTCCGTAGATCGGTAGGACCGGCGTCCCCATCGTCCCCGCGATCGACGCGAGGTTGACGACGAGCCCTCGCGCCTCGCGCAGCAGCGGAAGCGCGGCTGCGGTGACGAGCACGAGCCCGCGGAGGTTGACGTTGAGCTGCAGGTCGATCTGCTTTGTCGACAGGTCGTCGACGTTGCCGGCGATGCCGACGCCCGCCGAGTTCACGAGCACGTCGAGACGGCCGTATCTGTCCCGGTGGTCGTCCACGAGGCGCGCGCACTGCGCGTCGTCGGCGACGTCCGCCGTGACGGCGTACGCGCCGAGCTCGGCCGCGGCCGTCTCCACTTTGTCACGAGTGCGTGACGCGAGCGTGAGCTCGAAGCCGTCCTCCTTCAGCGCGCGGGCGATCGCCCATCCGATCCCGGAAGAGCCGCCTGTGATCAGCGCTGCGCGATCCATGTCTCATCTTTGCAAGCGAGAAGGTGACTGGACGCACATGCAGAACGTGAGGCGCGGGGGAACCGAAAGGCTCCTCCTCTCCCCTGACGGCGGCGGTGCTTGGCGCCGCCGCCGGCTTACTCGGCCCCGAGGATTCGGTCCGCCCGAGTTGGGAATAGCAAGGGACTTCGATTCGTACCTACCTGAACCGGGCTTTGTGGACGAGCCCGGATCGAGTCCCTACCCTTCGCGGTTCATGGATACAGGCACCCAACGCGTCAAGCTCACCGACCTTGCTGCGTGCGGCGGCTGCGCAGCGAAATACTCCGCTGCTCGGCTCGAGGAGCTGCTCGCCGGCTTCGTGCCGGTCGAGGCCGAGAACCTCCTGGTCGGGCTCGCACCCGCCGACGACGCGGCCGTGTATCGACTCGACGACGAGCGTGCGCTCATCTTCACGCTCGACTTCTTCCCGCCTGTTGTCGACGATCCCGGCGACTACGGCGCCATCGCTGCGACGAACGCGTTGAACGATGTGTTCGCGATGGGTGGCGTTCCGCTGCTCGCCCTCTCGATCGCGGCCTTCCCCGAAGAGCTGCCGGTGGAGATGCTCGGCGAGATCTTCGCTGCCGCCGACGCGCAGGTGCGTGCGGCCGGCGGCTTGCTCGCGGGCGGACACACGATCCGCGACGCCGAGCCGAAGTACGGGCTGGCGGTCGTGGGCACCGTGCATCCCGACGGCATCTGGCCGAAGAACGGCGCGCGGGCGGGGGACTCCCTGTTCCTGACGAAGCCGCTCGGAACCGGGCTGATCATGACCGGGTACAAGAAGGGCCTCGCCGGCGACATGCAGCTGACCCGCGCGATCCGCTGGATGCGCACGCTGAACAAGGATGCGGCGGAGGTGCTGCGCGCCGCCGAGCCGAACGCCGTGACCGACGTCACCGGCTTCGGGCTGTTCGGACACGCGCACGAGGTCGCGAGCCGCAGCGGTGTCGCTGTGCGACTCGAGTCGGAGCGCTTCCCTGCGATCGACGGTGCGCTCGACATCGCGCGCAACGGCATACGGACGAGCGGCGACCCACGCAACCGGGACTTCGCGTCGGCGCACGTGACAACGGACGCACTCCCGTCGACGCTCGAGGCGCTCGGCTACGACCCGCAGACCGCAGGCGGCTTGCTGGTCTCGGTGCCGGCGGAGCGCGGGCCGGCGCTCGAGGCGGAGTTCGGCGCGAAGAGGCTGTTCATCCGCAGGATCGGTCGCGTCGAGGAGGGCGCCGGCGTGTTCGTCGATTGAACGCAGGGATGATTCACGGGCGTTTCCAGCCCTTCCACAACGGACACCTGGAGTACCTGCGCGGGGCGGCGGCGCGCTCGGACGTCGTCTTCATCGGGATCACGAACCCCGATCCGGCGCGAATCAAAGAGGAGGCGAGCGATCCGCTCCGGCACCTGCCGGAGTCGAATCCGTTCTCGTACGTCGAGCGCCTATTGATGGTGACCGAGGTCGCGCACGACGAGGGGATTCGCGCGCACGTGATCCCGTTCCCGGTCAACGAGCCGGAGCTCTGGCCTGCATACGTGCCGCCCGAGGTGACCCAGTACCTCCGGCTGTTCTCCGACTGGGGCGGGACGAAGCTCGAGCGCATGCGGGAGGCGGGGTACGACGTCGTCGTGCTTGACGAGGGCGTCGACAAGGGCATCTCGGGAGCGGACGTGCGGGCGGCTATGCGGGCGGGCGGCGGCTGGGACGCGCTCGTCCCGCCGGGTGTCGCACGCGTGATTCGCTCGCTTCATAGAGTCACCGTCTGAGTGCTGCCGATCGTCCTCTTCCTGCTCGACGGGCTCGCCGACCGCGCACACGACACGTTCGGCGGCAAGAGCGGCGTCGAGGCGGCGACGACGCCGAACCTCGACCGGTTGTGCGCAGAAGGCTCGTGCGGTGTGCTCTACGCGGTCGGTCCCGGACGGGCGCCGTCGAGCGAGGTCGCGCACTGGTCGATGCTCGGGTACCGGCCCGACGAGTTCCCCGGGCGCGCGGTGTTCGAGGCGCTGGGGCGCGGGCAGGACGTCCGCGCCGAGCACGTGTTCGCGTACGCGGCGCTCCGCCCGGCCGAACGGCGCGACGACGGCTGGTGGCTCACCGGGCGGCCCGATCCCGCTCGTGACGCCGAGGAAGCCGAACGTCTGGTGGAGCGCTGCGACGGCATCACAATCGACGGGCTGCAGTTCTCGCTCTCGCACGTCTGGCGCGGCGAGGCCGTGCTGCGAATCGAGGGCGGCGCGGACGATCGGGTCACCGACACCGACTCGTTCTTCCGCGCCTGGTATCCGGTCCTGCGCCCGCAACCGATCATGCCCGAGGCCGAGGGCACCGCGCGCGCGTGCGAGGAATGGACCAGGGAAGTGATGCGCCGACTCGAAGGCGAGCGCTTCAACGTGATCACGCTCAAATGGTTCGGCCGCCCGCACGAGGTTCCGTCGTTCCTCGAGCGGCACGGTCTTGCCGGAACGTTCGCCGCCGAGTCCGCCTTCCTACGCGGGCTCGGGCGCTGCGTGGGGCTGACGCCGATCGAGAATCCGTCCATCGACACACCGCTCGTGGACGAGCGGCTCGGCGTCGGCGATACCTTCGTGTACAGCCACGACAAGCGGGTCGACGAGGCGGGGCACACGAAGGATCCGAGCAGGAAGCGCGAGGCCGTCGAACTGCTCGACGCCGCCCTCGCGGATCTTCCGACCGACCGCGCGGTCGTCTGCGTCACCGGCGACCACGCCACTCCCGCCTCGCCAGACGTGATCCACTCCGGAGACCCCGTGCCGTTCGTCGTCGCCGGCCCCGGCGTCCGCGCCGACCGCGTCACCGAGTTCGGAGAAGCCACCTGCGCCGAAGGGATCCTCGGCCACCTGC
>DATFTK010000165.1:0-5221 GCA_035262005.1 Gaiellaceae bacterium
GTACAACGCGTTTCACTTCCATTCGCGCCTGCGGCTGCTGCTGCGCGACATCGCTGCTCACCGACTGCGCTCGCAGTACGGCGTCGAGCTCGACGCCGAGGCGGCGCGAGCGCGAGAGCTCGTCGGCAGGGAGGCGTGGGAGGTGGTTCGCCCGGACCGTCCGCCGCCCGCCGACCGGCTGGCAGCGGGCCCGACGATCGCCGAGCTCGACCTCGTCGTCGACGAGCTGGAGGCGCTGTGATCACGATCGAACAGGCCGGAGCGCAGGCTGAGCGGGTGCTCGCGGAGATCGAGCGCGCCGTCGTCGGCAAGCGCGAGGCGCTCGAGCTCGTCCTGCTCGGGTTCATCGCCGACGGCCACGTCCTGATCGAGGACTACCCGGGACTTGCCAAGACCCTGATCGCGCGCTCGTTCGCGCAGGCGTTCGACATGACGTTCGCGCGGATCCAGTTCACGCCGGATCTGATGCCGTCCGACGTCACCGGCTCGTCGATCTTCAACCAGCGCAGCGGCGACTTCGAGTTCCGGCCCGGCCCGATCTTCACCAACCTCTTGCTCGGCGACGAGATCAATCGCGCGCCGCCGAAGACCCAGGCGGCGCTGCTCGAGGCGATGCAGGAACGTCAGGTGACGATCGAGGGCCAAACGAACGAGCTCGAGCGCCCGTTCCTCGTGATCGCGACGCAGAACCCGATCGAGTACGAGGGCACGTATCCGCTCCCCGAAGCACAGCTCGACCGGTTCCTCCTCCGTCTCCGCGTCGGCTATCCCTCGCGTGAGGCGGAGTGGGCCGTGCTCGAACAACGGCTCGAGCGCGCCGTCGACGATATTCGGCTTGCTCCCGTCACTGATCGCACGGGCTTGCTGGAGTTGCAGCAAGCCCTCGAGCATGTGCACGTGTCGGAGGCCGTCGGGTACTACATCGTCGACCTCGTAGCGGCGACGCGCACGAGCCAGCGCGCGCAGGTCGGGTCGAGCCCGCGCGGCGCGCTCGCGCTGCTCAAGCTCTCGCGCGCGAAGGCGCTGCTCGACGGGCGGGACTTCGTGACGCCGGAGGACGTGAAGGCCGTCGCCGTGCCCGCGCTCTCTCATCGCCTGCTGTTGAGACCCGAGCTGTGGGTGCAGCGCGTCAGGCCGGAAGACGTCGTCCGCGAGGTGCTCGAGACAGTGCCGACGCCCGCGGCCGAAGACCTCACAGCGACGTGACGGCCAAGCTGCCCGCGTACGCGGGGGTTGCCGCGTTGGGGCTGCTCGCGGCGCTCGCGACGCGGCGCCCCGAGCTTGCCGTCATCGCGGCTCCCTTCGCGCTGTACGCGGGGCTCGGCTTGCTGCTGGCGCGGCCGCCGCGGCTCGACGCCGAGGTCGAGCTCGAGGCGGAACGCGCGCTCGAAGGCGACGAGCTCGAGGTTCGCGTGACGCTGGTGGCGGAGATCGGCGCGGATCGAGTCGAGGTGCTGCTCGAGCTGCCGCGCGAACTCGTCGTCGCCGACGGTTTCAACCCGGCGCAGCTGCGGCTCGCGGACGGCGAGCGGCGCGAGCTGAGGTTCCGGCTGCGCTGCGCGCGCTGGGGGGCGTTTCGCGTCGGCCGAATCTATCTGCGCGCGCACGACCCATTCGGGCTCTTCGTGCATGAAACGACACTCGACCGCCGTCAGCCGCTGAAGGTCTACCCGTCGGAGGAGCACGTCCGAGACCTGCTGAAGCCGCTGGAGACACAGGTCTTCGCCGGCAACCATGTTGCGCGGGAGAAAGGCGAGGGAATCGAGTTCGCGGACCTGCGCCCGTTCGTCCCCGGCGACCGCATCCGGCACGTCAACTGGCGCGCGACCGCACGGCGCGGGGAGCTCTGGATCAACGAGCACCACGCCGAGCGGAATGCGGACGTCGTTCTCCTGCTCGACTCGTTCGCGGAGGCGCGGCGGGGCGACCGCAGCACACTCGACCCGGCGCTTCGCGCCGCGGGCACGCTTGCCGCCCGCTACCTGCGCCAGAAGGATCGAGTCGGCTTCGTGACCTTCGGCGGCATCCTCAACTGGCTGCTGCCGACGACCGGCGCCGTCCAGCTCTACCGGATCGTGGACGCCATGCTCGACACGAAGATCGTCCTCAGCTACGCGTGGCGCGACATCGCCACGGTCCCTCGTCGGACGCTGCCGCCGCAGGCGCTCGTCATTGCGCTCACGCCGCTGCTCGACGATCGGTCCGAGGCGGCGCTGCTCGACCTGCGCGGCCGCGGCTTCGACCTGGTGGTGGTCGAGATCTCGCCGCTCTCGTTCCTGCCGGACCCCCGCGGAGAGCTCGGCTGGCTGGCCGACCGGCT
This sequence comes from Gaiellaceae bacterium, assembly GCA_035262005.1. Classification (GTDB taxonomy): domain Bacteria; phylum Actinomycetota; class Thermoleophilia; order Gaiellales; family Gaiellaceae; genus 3-1-20CM-4-69-9. Next base: position 2,321 of record DATFTK010000165.1, read on the forward strand.
CTGGCGGCTCCGCCGCGAGGCGGTTCGCGGGCGCTTCGAGCGCGCTGGCGTACCCGTTGCGCTCTGGGGTGACGAGACGTCCCTCGCGGCGGCGTTGGAGGAGGTGAGCGCATACCGGCGTCGCGCCCGAGTCGCGAGCGCCTGACCACGGCGGTCGCTTCGCTCGCGCTGGCGGGCGGCGTCGTCGCGTACGCGGACGTCGCGAGCGACAAGCTCCCCGAGGTCGCCGGCGGCGTCGGGGTCGCAGGCTGCGCCCTGATCGCGTTCGCGTTCTCCACGCGCTGGCGGGCCGTGTTCCCGTTCGGGCTCGTCCTCGTGGGCGCCTCGTACGCCGCCTACCTCGCGCTGCGGAACGGCGCCGTCGATGCGCGTGCCCCTGCCGTCGCCGCCGCGCTGTTCGCGGTGGCGGAACTTGGGTTCTGGTCGCTGGAGCGGACGCCGTCGCACAGCGAGGGCACCGTCCTCGTGCGCCGCCTGGCCGCGCTCGCCGCCGGCGTCGTGCTCACCGCCTTCGCGGGCAGTCTCTTGCTGGTCCTGACCACGGGCGTGACCGGCGGGGTCGGTCTCGAAGCCGCCGGCGTCGCAGCGGCCGTGCTCGCGCTCGGCGCGATCGTGCGGTTGGCCTCGCGCGCCTCAGTCTGATCCGAGCGCGTCGGCGAGCAGACCGCACGCGTACGCGCGCCAGGCCAGCTCCGGATCACCGAGGGCAGTGAGCTGGTCGGAAGCGCCGACCAGCACCGCGCGTCGTTCCGGCGTGTCGAGGTCGCGTGCGAGCTCGAGCACAGCGGGATCGTCGAGCGCCGGCTCGCGGTGCAGGTCGCCGCCGGCAGCGAACACGAGGAGCGCACGCCGGACCGCCGCGTTGCGTTCTTCCTCGGTCAGCGGAACCTGCCGTCCGGCGACGTACGCGGCGACGACGAGGTCGACGTCAGACAGCGTATTCGTCTGCGATCGCGAGCGCTTCGTCGAGGATGGAGATCCCTTCCTCGAGCTCCTCGCGGGTGATCGTCAGCGGCGGGCAGACCATGACGACGTTCCAATGCGTCATCAGGTACAGGCCGCGCTCGAGCGCGGCCTTGGAGACGCGCGCGACGGGAGCGAATGCCTCACCCGACGCGTTGAACGGGACGAGCGGCTCGCGCGTCTCGCGGTTCTTGACCAGCTCGATGCCCCAGAAGCAGCCGAGCCCACGCACTTCTCCGATCGCTGGGTGCTTCTCCTGCAGGCCGTGCAGGAGCTCGCCGAAGGCTGGGCCCATTTCCGCCGCGTGCTCGACGATCCCTTCCTCCTTGAACGCCTCGATCGACGCGACCCCCGATGCGCACGCGAGCGGATGCCCCGAGTACGTGAGCCCGCCGGCGAAGTACTTGTCGCGCACCCAGTCGGCGATCGGCTTTCGCACGATCATCGCCCCGAGCGGGATGTAGCCGGAGTTGATCCCCTTCGCGACACTGAGGATGTCGGGCACGACGTCCCAGTTGTCGACGCCGAACCACTTGCCGGTACGGCCGAAGCCGGCCATCACCTCGTCGGCGATCAGCAGGATCCCGTGCCTGTCGCAGACCTCGCGGATCGACTGCAGGTAGCCGTCCGGCGGGACGATGATCCCATTCGTCCCGGTGACGGTCTCGAGGATGACGGCGGCAACGGTCTGCGGGCCCTCGTACTGGAGGATCTCCTCGAGGTGAGGGGCGCCGGTGCAAACCGGACACGGGTCGGGATGACCTGCCGGGCAGCGATACGTGTATGGATCGAGCATTCGCACGACGCCGGGGATGCCCGGCTCTGCAGGCCAGCGGCGTGGGTCGCCCGTGAGGGTGATCGCGCCGCCCGTCGCGCCGTGATACGAGCGGTAGCGCGCCACGATCTTGTGGCGGCCGGTGTACCAGCGCGCGAGCTTGATCGCGTTCTCGTTCGCCTCGGCGCCGCCGTTGGTGAAGAACGACATCTCGAGGTCTCCGGGCGTGACTTCGGCGAGCATCCGCGCGAGCGTCGAGCGCGGCTCCGTCGCCATTGGCGGCCCGATCGAGCAGAGCTTCTCCGCCTGCTCCTTGATCGCCGCGACGACCTTGGGATGCTGGTGGCCGATCGAGACGTTGACGAGCTGCGACGCGAAATCGAGGTAGCGGTTGCCGTCGAAGTCCCAGAAGTAGCGCCCTTCGCCGCCCGCGACCGGAATCGGGTCGAGTGCGTTCTGCACCGACCACGAGTGCAGGACGTAGCGCTTCGCGTCCTCGACGACCTGCCGGCCGAGCTCGGTGTTGGACTCGACGATCGCCACGGCTAGAGACTACGGGAACTTCGAGGGAATGTGAGCCGGCGGCTTCCCGACGACCACGGCGATCTCCCGCTTGTCCTTCAGCTGGATCGTGCGCGCGTCGCCGCTGTAGCGCTTGCCGTCGACGTACACCTTCGCACGGGCCGGCAACTTGACGCCCCATTCGGTGAAGAACTGCCCGAGCCGGTTGAACTGGTTCTTCTTCGCCTCGGTGTGCAAGATCCCGTCGTCGAAGTGCGTGTGCAGCGGTGAGATGCACGGCTTGTCGCAGGGCGGCGAGATACCGCCATAGCCGACCGTCCCGTCCTGCGGGTTGGTGAACTTGCGGACTGCCTTGTCGTGGACGTCGATGCCGATCCCGGCGGGGACGACGACCTTCTTCCCGTTGACGAAGACGTCCAGGTGCGAGTGCACGTGGAGAAAGACGAACTCGTGCGTCTCCGGCGTCAGGCCGGCTTTGCGGGTCAACGCGATCGGGTTCGGCGGCGCGGGCCAGACCGGCGCTGACACCGTGACGGCCAGCAGAGCGAGGAGGCGGATCACGCGCTCAGTATCCGGCAGAATTCGGACGTGAGCGAAATCGTGCGCAGAGACGAGCTCGAGGCGGCGATCGAGGCGCGCAA
>DATFTK010000166.1:0-3866 GCA_035262005.1 Gaiellaceae bacterium
GGTCGCCGACGACTGCGCCGATCGCCGCGCAACCGACCGCGGACGCGAGCGTCGCCGTGAACAGCGGCCCGGCCGGCCGGCGCAGGTCGCGGCTGCCTTCACGAAGCGCGAGCAGGAAGCCCGAGTATGCGATCGCTGTGAGAAGCCCGTAGAGCACACCGAGACCCGGGTTCGAGCCGTACGCGCTCTGCTCCAGGACGCCCGAGATGAGCAGCACGCCGAAGGCGACGACCGGAATCGCAGCGAGCGACGACCGCGGCGGCCGCTCGCCCAGCAACGCCCAGGCGAGCAGCCCGACCATGACGACCTGCGTGTTGCCGAGCACGGTCGCCAGCCCGGCGCCGACCTGCTCGATCCCGTTGTGCCAGAGGATCAGGTCGGCCGCGAAGAAGGCGCCGGCGAGGCAGGCGAGCATCGTCGCTCGTCGCGACGGAGGCCCGTAGCGGCGTGTCTCGCGCCGCGCGAGCAGCCACAGCGGCGGGACAGCGAGGAGACAGCGGTAGAACGCGCCCGTCGACGCGGACACGTGCGAGAGCCGGAAGAGAATCCCGGAAAACGCAATCGCGACCGCGCCGACGAGCACGGCGAGCACAGGCCTCTGCGCAACGCCGCGCCACACGCATCAGACGCTAGCTGTTACGGGCCATAGCCTCCCGGGTAGCCACTGGTGGTCGTCGGCGGCGGCGCCGGTGCCGCAGCAGCGACGGTCGCGACACGCCAGGTACCGACGTCCTTGAACCCGTTGCCCTTCACGTCGCCGGCTCGAGTGTCCTCGACGAACGTGTACAGCGGTCCGCCGCGATATGCGACCTGGCGGCGGCCGTCCGGTCGCTTGACGACGGTGAGGTGGGCGACGCCGGTGGCGACGGCGCCTTTCGCGATCGTCAACGGTTTCCAGAGGGACAGGCACGCCTTGTTCGTGCAGATGAAGTGGCCCTTGTGCTCGACGCTGAGGCTGTAGAGCGACATCCCCTTACGGTTGACGAGGATCTTCTTGCCCAGCGTCTTGTTGTTCGCCGTCGTGACAACATGAACATGCTCCGCGCCGCTCGCGCGGACCGCGTAGAACGCGGCCAGCGCGCCAAGCAATGCGACGATTGCAACTGCTGCCCCGAGACGAGTTGCGACTCTTTCCATGAGAGCGCTCCCGGGTCGAATTGAATGTATGCAGGGGATACGCCGCTCGGCCCAGGCCGGATTGCCGCGCGTAGGCTTCACGCCGGACACGAGATCGGCGTCGATTGGGCGCAGTTCAGCGACGACGCCGACGGCCGCATCGAGCTGTTCGACCACGCTCGGTTCGGGAAGCGGCTCGGAGTTCCCGTTGCCCCGAGCCAACGCAACGGGCTGACGTTCCGCGTCGACGACCTGGATGGAGAGGTTCGGCGCCTGCGGGAGCATGGGGTCGAGTTCCTCGCCGAAAGCTGGCACGACTGGGGCGGCGCCGCGCACTTCCACGACCCGGAGGGGAACCACCTCCAGCTCTTCCAGGTGTGCAGCTAGGCGAGCGCTGCAGCCACCGCCTTCGTCAGCGTCTCGGTCTGGGACGGCGTGACCACCGTCTTGATCCCGAGCTTCGCGCACTCCTCCAGCCGTCGCTCCGCCTGAGCCGCCGGCCGCAGCCGCCCGGTCAGGCCGATCTCGCCGAAGGCGGCGAGGCTCTCCTTGGTCGGGACGCCCTTCGCCGCTGAGGCGATCGCGAGCGCGATGCCGAGATCCGCGCCCGGCTCATCGATCCGCACTCCGCCTGCGACGTTCACGAACACGTCGGCCGCGCCGAGGGCGATCCGCGCGTGACGGCCGAGCACCGCCACGATCATCGCGAGCCGTTTCGGGTCGACCCCGGTCGCGACGCGCCGCGGCATCGCGAGATCGGTCGGCGCCACGAGCGCCTGGATCTCGAGCAGGATCGGCCGCGTGCCTTCGAGCGCGCACGCGACGGCGGAGCCGACCTCGCTGCCCGCCGCACGGCCGAACACTTCCGAGGGATCAGGTACGCCCACGAGCCCGGTCCCCGTCATCTCGAAGACACCGAGCTCGTTCGTCGAGCCGAAGCGATTCTTCGTCGCGCGGAGCACGCGGTGCGCGTGATAGCGGTCGCCCTCGAATTGCAGGACGCAGTCGACGAGATGCTCGAGGACGCGCGGTCCAGCCACCGTTCCGTCCTTCGTCACGTGCCCGACCAAGATCGTCGCCACGCCGAGTTCCTTCGCCGCCCGTAGCAGCCGCGTTGCCGCCTCGCGCACCTGTGCGACCGAGCCGGGCGCCGAGCCCACCTCCGCGGCGTGCAGCGTCTGCACGGAGTCGATCACGCACACGTCCGGACGCTCCGTCTCGAGCGTGGCGCAGACGGTGTCGAGCTCGGTCTCGGCGAGGATCTCGACGCGGGCTGCCCCGCCGAGGCGCTCCGCCCGCAGCTTCACCTGCGCGGCCGACTCCTCGCCCGTCACAAGCAGCGCGCGGCGCGTCTTCGACACCTCGGCGAGCGCCGTCAGGAGCAGCGTCGACTTCCCGACGCCAGGCTCGCCGCCGACGAGGACGAGCGACGCGGGCACGAGCCCGCCGCCGAGCACGCGGTCGAGCTCGGCGACGCCAGTCGGGATCCGTTCCGCCTCGGCGGCCTCGACGTCGACGAGCCGGAGCAGCGGCTGTGGCGGCGCCTTGGCGGTCGGCCCGCCGACGACGTCCTCGATCAGCGTCCCGAAGGCGTTGCAGCCGGGACACTTCCCGAACCAGCGGCCCGCGGAGTAACCGCAGTCGGTGCACGCATAGTTGACGGCGGGCTTGGCCACCCGGCCATCCTAGGAGCAGGTCCTGACGTCGGTAGTGTCGGCTCTGTGTCGATTCGTGAACGAGTTTTCGCCGCTCTCTACGACCCGATGAGCGCGACCGCCGAGCGGAAGTTCGGCGCCGAGTCGAAGCGGAAGCTGCTCGCGAATGCACGCGGCCGCGTGCTCGAGATCGGCGTCGGCACCGGGCTGAGCTTCCCGCACTATCCGCAGGACGTCGAGCTCGTCGGGGTCGAGCCGTCCTTGCCGATGCTGCGACGCGCGCAACAGCGTGCAGCGGAGCTCGGCCGCGACGTGACACTCGTGGAAGCGCCGGCGGAGAAGCTCCCGTTCGAGGACGGCTCGTTCGACACCACCGTCAGCCTCGCCGTCCTCTGCAGCGTCGACGATCCGGCCCGGGTCCTGGACGAGTTACGACGCGTCTTACGTCCGGGCGGACGCTTCCTCTTCATCGAGCACGTTCGCTCCGACGACCCGGAGTCCGCCCGCCGGCAGGACCGCTATGCACGCCCTTGGGGATGGTTCGCCTGCGGCTGCCATCCCAACCGTGACACCCTCGGGTCGATCGAAGCCGCCGGCTTCGAGGTCGTCGAGGTCGAGCACGAGGAGCGGCCGGAGGTACCGCGGCTCGTACGGCCGCACGTCAGAGGCTGGGGTCAGGCCGCCTAGTCACCGTCGAAACCCGCGTGCAAGGTGACGTTGTCCTGCAAGTGGTCCGCCGCCGGCAGCGTCAGGACGGCGAGGCCAGCGCCGGCGACGAGGACAACGTCGTTGCGACAAGGCTCCCGAACAGCACGAACGTCGAGGCGACCAGGACCGGCGCGACCAGCATCCTGGTCGCGACGTGCGGCGGGCCGCGCAACACGTCCTCGTGCGCGCCGCGGTAGTAGCTCACCATCCGCCATCCGGTGCTCAGCAGCTTCAGCGCCACACGGGCACGAGCAGCATGCCGATGAAGACATGCGCAGTCAGCAGCCCGCTGACGTTGAAGAGCGTCGCGCCTTCAGCGACGAGCAGCGGCACGAGCACCGTTGCGACAACGGCAGTCAACTGCTCGTTCCCCGAGCTGCCGTCGCG
>DATFTK010000167.1:0-4801 GCA_035262005.1 Gaiellaceae bacterium
CGGCGTCGAGGTGCTGCGGGGCATCGCGGCAGACGGCCCGCCGCCGGTGACGGTGCGCCTCGTCAACTGGGCCGATGAGGAGGGGGCGCGCTTCGGCCGCTCGCTCTTCGGCTCCTCGGCCGCAGCCGGGTCGATGACCGACCAGGAGGAGCTCCGCTCGCGCAAGGACGCCGACGGGATTGCGCTCCCCGATGCGCTGCGCGAGCACGGCGTCGACCTCGACTCCGCGCTCGACGCGCGCTCCGAGCTCGAAGGCGCTGCCGCGTACCTCGAACTGCACATCGAACAGGGGCCGGTCCTCGAGGCGATGGAGCTTCCACTCGGCGTCGTGCTCGGCACCTTTGGTGTCGAGCGGCACCAGGTCACCTTCCGCGGGCAGGCCGCGCACGCCGGCTCGACGCCGATGGACAAGCGGCGCGATGCGCTCGCGGGCGCCGCCAAGCTCGAGCTCGAGATCCGCGAGATCGCAAGGCGTGTCGGCGGCGGCGCCGTCTGCACGATGGGCGGCGTCGTGACGAAGCCCGGGATCGTCACGTCGGTCGTCGAAACGGCCGAGTGCCTGCTCGACCAGCGTCACCTCGATGCGACCAAGCTCGCGGAGATGCTCAGCAATGCCGAAGCGGCTTCACGCCGTTTCGCGCAGGAGGAAAGCATCGACGTCGAGTGGGAGCGGATTTGGAACATCGAGCCGATCCTGTTCGACGGACCCCTAATCGAGCTTGCAGACGAGTCGATCCGCGAGATCGCCGGCACGTCGCACCGGCTTCCGAGCGGTCCGCTGCACGATGCTGCCGAAGTCGCGCGTGCGGGCGTACCGACGGTGATGATCTTCGTGCAATCGCTGCGCGGCCTGTCGCACACGAAGCTCGAGGACACGAAGGACGAGCACCTCGAGCTGTCGGTTCAGGCGCTCGATCGGCTTGCGGCGAAAACGATCGACCGCGTCGAGCAAATGTGAGCCGGACACACAGAAAGTGGCGGCCCACCTCCCCCGCATCCGGCTCACAAGGCGGGCGGTGAGGAGAGGGTCTGGCTCCCGCCACTCGCGAGACAACCGTACTCCCGTCGAGCGACGGTTTGAACTCACCGCTCGTCTAGAAGATGCGCACGAGCGCGACGCCGGCGCCCACGAGCGCCATGCCCGCGACGCGGCCCGCACCGATGTGCTTCGGCTCGAAGCCGACCCAGCCGAACTGGTCGACCACGAGCGACGCGAGTGCCTGTCCGGCCACCACGAGCGCGACGAGCTGCGCTGCGCCGAGCTTCGGCGCTGACACGATCGACGCCGCGACATAGAACGCGCCCAACGCGCCGCCGATCCAGACCCACCAGGGCGCGTCGCCGAGCTTGCTCCAGGACGGCAGCGGCTTGAACACGAGCGCGGCCGCCACGAGCAGCACCAGTGTTCCGACGAGGAACGACACGAACGCCGCGCGCACCGGGCTCCCGAGCCACCCTCCGAGCTCGGCGTTGATCCCGGCCTGGAACGGCAGGACGACACCGCCGGCGAACGCGAACAGGAGGTACAGCCACAGCACTGTGCGAGGCGATTTCGCGGCGATATGCTCGTTCCCCTGCCAAGCAACCGGGGAGGCGTAATGCTCAGCTTCGGCGTCACGGTCCTGCCGGACCCGCCGTACCAGCGGATGATCGAGCTGATGAAGGTCGCTGAGGACCACGGCTTCGAGTACGCGTGGACATACGACTCGCACATCCTCTGGGAGGACTCGTACGCGACGCTGCCGCTCGCGGCGGCGCAGACGACCAGGATCAAGTTCGGCCACTGCGTCACGAATCCCGGTATCCGCGATCCGACCGTCACGGCCAGTTGGTACGCGACGATGCAGGACATCTCCGACGGTCGAATGGTGATGGGCATCGGCCGCGGAGACTCGTCACGCCGCGTCGTGGGCCTCCAGCCGGTGCGCGTCGCGGAGTTCGAGCGGCGCTGCGCGATGATCAAGGACCTGATGAACGGCCGTGCCGTTCGGTGGAACGACAAGGAGCTCGAGCTGAAGTGGGTGCGCGACGAGCTTCCCGGCGTCCCGATGTGGATCGCCGGCTACGGGCCGAAGGCGCTTGCGGTCGCCGGCCGCGTCGGCGACGGCGTGATCATCCAGCTCGCGGACCCCGTGATCATCAAGTGGATCATGGACACCGCCCGCCGCGCGGCCGAGGAGGCCGGGCGCGACCCGAGCGAGCTGAAGTGCATCGTCGCTGCGCCAAGCCACATCTCCGACGACGTCGCCGACGCGCGCGAGCAGTCGCGCTGGTTCCCGGCGATGGTCTCGAACCACGTCATGGACCTGATCGAGCGCTACGGCGAGGACTCGGAGATCCCGAAGGAACTCACCGAGTTCGTCAAGGCGCGCAAGTTCTACGACTACAAAGAGCACTCGCGCGTGGGCGCGAAACACGGCGAGTTCGTGACGGACGAGATCGTCGACCGCTTCTGCGTGCTCGGCAACACCGCGCAGACGACGGCGAAGCTGAAAGAGCTCGAAGGGATCGGCGTCGACCAGTTCAACATCTACCTCATGACCAAGGGGCAGGAGGCTACGCTCAAGGCATACGGCGACGAGATCATTCCGCAGTTCGCGCAGGTGGCTGCCTAGCGTTTCTGAGTGTTCTGACGCTGGCCGGCTGCGGCGGCTCGACGACGCATTACGCCGCCTCGCAACCGCGGCCAGAGTGTACGGGCTCGAAGGTGGCCGCGAAGCAGTTGCATGCGCGCGCGCAACTCAATGCCGACCTGGCGCGACTCCGCGTCGCCGCGAAGACGGAGCACCGCTACACGCAGAAGGGCAACGGACCGATCAACGCGGCTGAGGAGACGTTCCTGCTCCACGTGTCGCAGGAGACGCTGCCGGTGAAGGAGCGGTCCCGCTTCATCGACCGCGCCGCCGCGATCGTGGCGCCGCGCTGCTACCTCTGCTTCCAGGCGCTCGAGGCGAATCGTCCGACCGGCGCGACCGCGAAGCTTCCCTGCGACTAGTAGATGCGCGGGATCAGCCGCCAGCGGACGCGGCCGCGATACACCGCGTAGTCCGGGTCCTGCACGAGACACTCCTCTTCCGTCCGGATCCGCACGAGCTGGAAAGCGAGCGTCGCGAAGATCACGACGACGTTTCGCGTCGTCGGGTTCTCGAGTAGATACCCGGCCTGCGTCAGCAGGTAGCAGCTGTAGATCGGGTGCCTGACGAGTCGGTACGGCCCTCTCGTGACGATGCCGCGGTTGGCCGCGACGAGGCCGAACGAGCGGCCGAGCGTGCTGATACAGACGACCGCGAGCCCCCAGCCGAGGAGCTGCAACGCGGCCCAGAGCGACTCGAATCCGGCGATCGGCTCCCCGCCGGGTCGTGCAGCCAGCATGCCGAACGACGCCACGGCCGTCGCGGCCCAGGCCAGGTACGAGGAGCTGGTGACGCGGGCCGGGCGGCGAAGGATGAAGAACACAGCGGCCGTCAGCTCGATCAGCGACGCGCCGAGGCCGGTTGGGCGGTGCGTGTGTCGCCAGCTGAGGAAGTTGGCGATCGCGAATGAGCCCCACGTAAGTGCGAGCACGACGCCGACCAGCCACGACGGCCACGACATCAGTCTTCGAGCGGCGGCCGCGAGGCCGTCGCTCTTGATCGTCAGTGGGGATGCGGCTTTGGAGTACTCCATCGAATCCAGCGCGGCCAGACGCAGTCGATATCGCCGTCCGGGCCGCACGCGCCGATCCCCCGAAAGGAGGAGCCGCCCGAGTAGGCTCGCGCCATGCCGACGCTCCTCGTCTTCGGCGCGCGCAACCTCGGGCGTGTGCTCGCGCGTGACCTCTCCGACAAGGGCTGGCGCGTTGCCGCCGTCGCTCGCAGCGAGTCGACGATCGAGCAGCTCAAGGACGAGGTGCCGGAGGCGGTCGGCCTGATCGGCGACGCGTCCGATGCGGACGATGTCGAGCGGATCTTCGAAGACGTCGGTCGGGTCGACCTGGTCGTCAACGCGATCACGACGACGCCGGGCTTCGGCGGCCCGATCCACGAAGCGCCGCCCGAGGCGCTCGACGGTTACGACCGGGCTCTGCTGCCCGGGATCTTCAACGTCCTCCGTGTCGGCGGGCGTGTGCTCGCAGGTCAGGAGGATGGGACTCTGGTGCAGGTGACCGGCGGCTCGGCGCGCCGGGGCAATCCCGGCCGCGGCCCATGGGCGGCCGTCGCGTTCGCGACGCGGGCCCTCGTTCAGTCGCAGGCCGCCGAGCTCCGCGACCAGGGTGTCCATGTCGCGCTGTTGATCGTCGACGCGATCATCGACAGTGAGAAGACGACGCACATGCTCGAAGACGCGCCGCCCGAGAAGTCGGCCTCGATGGAGGACGTCGCGCGCGCGATCGAGTACCTCCACGAGCAGAGCCCTCGCGCCTGGACGCACGAGCTCCAGCTGACACCGGCGCTCGAGCGCTGGGTTCCGTAGTCAGGCGTCCGCTTGCGGACGCCGCATAGAGGCCATGCGCGCTCGCGCGCATGGCCGTCTGACCCACGAAGCTGGGTTCGTCGACGTCTGAAGGTGAGATTCGGCACTGCGGAAACGCGCGGATACCATGGCCGCGCGCGGCGCCGTGGCCGAGTGGCTAGGCAGAGGCCTGCAAAGCCTCGTACACCAGTTCGATTCTGGTCGGCGCCTCTTCTGGCTCGATCACGCCGGTCTGCTGGGTGCCGGTGTGGGAGGGGCCGGGCTTGCGCCGACGCGGGTGTCGACATATGCAGTCAGGGCCTCGCTGGTCAGGTAAGCGACGGTGACGGCGACCACGATCAGGGGTGCG
>DATFTK010000168.1:0-18131 GCA_035262005.1 Gaiellaceae bacterium
GATCGTCAGAATCAGGCCCGCCGTGAACAAGCCGGTCCCGGTCGGGGAGGGCTCACCGAAGAGCGGGATGAAGCCCAGGTGGTCGTGCAGCCACGGCTCGAGGTGATTCGCGAGAAACGGGCCGAGCACGAGAATCCCCCAAAGCCCAAGGACGACGCTGGGAATGGCGGCGAGCATCTCCACAAGCGAGCCGACGACACCGCGGACACCGCCCGGAGCGAGCTCCGTCAGCCAGAGCGCGATCGCGATCGCCAGCGGCGTCGCGATGACGAGCGCGATCAGCGAGCTCATCGCGGTGCCGTAGATGAACGCCAGCGCGCCGAACTGACGCTTGACCGGATCCCAGGTCGTCTCAGTGATGAACGACAAGCCGTATTTCGTGATCGCCGGCCATGCGAGGTGGATCACCTTCCAGATGACCGCTCCCAGCAGAACGACCGAGGCGAGCGCGGCGAGGGCCGTGATCCCCTTGATGGCGACGTCGCCGATCCGGTCGCTGAGCCGGCGTGACGAGCTGCTGACGGAGTAGTCGGGCTGGACAGCTGCCATGGGAAACGGCAACCCTAAACCGGAACCCGCATGGCTAAAACCTCGTTCACCAGCCTGTAACCACAGCTTCACCTTGTGTCTGCCCACCCCCCAACCGACGGGGGGCACACTCGCGCCGGATCACCCACATCGAGTACGGGGAGGACGACAACTTGAGACGGAAAACCATCACGCTGCTGGCCGGCGTGCTTGCGGTTCTTGCGGCGATCGCGATCGCAGGCGTGGCGGGATCGGCACAGGCTCGGCCACAGGCAACCGAGCTCACGGGAGCCGGGAGCTCGTTCGTCGCACCGCTCGTCGCCGTCTGGACGCAGAAGGTCGACTCCGCGCTGGGCCTCAAGATCACCTACGGGCCGATCGGCTCGGGCGGCGGCATCAACGCCATCACAGGCCGGACGGTCGACTTCGGGGCGAGCGACGCCCCACTGACCCCTGATCAGTTCTCCGCCTGCAAGGGCTGCGTTCAGATCCCGTGGGCACTGTCGGCAACCTCGATCGCCTACAACGGCAGCACCCTGCCGAACCACATCCACCTGACCGGCCCCGTGCTCGCGAACATCTTCGGCGGCCGGATCACGACCTGGAACGACCCGGCGATCAAGGCGCTGAACAAGGGCAAGTCGCTGCCGAGCCTGAAGATCACGGTGATCCACCGCTCGGACAACAGCGGCACGACCTACAACCTCACCGACTACCTCTCGAAGGTCAGTCCTTCCTGGAAGAGCGCGCAGGGCAAGGGCGTGGCCGTGAACTGGCCGACAGGCGTCGGCGCCCGCGGCAGCGCCGGCGTCGCCGCGGCGTTGAGCTCGACGGACGGCGGCATCACCTACGTCGACGTCGCGTACACGCTCAAGAACCACCTGAAGTTCGCGGCAGTCAAGAACAGGGCCGGCATCTTCGCCCTTCCGGGCCTGACGGGAATCAAGTCGGCTGCGGCGACGATCAACCGTGTCGCCCCGGACAACGGCGGTATCTCGATCGTCAACCCGGCGAAGTCGCAGAAGCTCGCGTACCCGATCTGCACGTTCACCTACGTGATCATCCCGAAGCAGACGCCGAAGGCCGCCGATCTGAAGCGGTTCGTCAACTGGGCGCTGACGAAGGGACAGGCGGACGGGCCGAAGCTGCTCTTCGCCCCGATTCCTCGGGTCGTCCTGCGGGCATCACTGAAGACGACCGCACTGATCCACAGCTAGATCGATGACGAGCTACGGGGCGGGGAAGCTGCAGACGACGCGCAGCCCCCGCCCCGGGCCACCCGTCGCTTCGACCTGACCACCCGCGGAGGCCACGACGTGCTTGACGATCGCGAGACCCAGCCCCGTCCCGCGCGACGCGCGCGCGCGGTCGCTGCGGTAGAACCGCTCGAACAGCCGAGGCAACTCGTCCTCCTCGACGCCGCGCCCGTCGTCCGAGACCTCGAGGAGACCGGCCCGCGCGACGAGATGCAGCGTCGTGCCGGGGCCCGCGTAGCGGATCGAGTTGAGCGCAAGGTTCTCGACGACCACCTGCAGCATCCGGCGTCGAAGCGGGATCACCACCTCGGGCGACGCGTCGATGAGGATCTCGACGTCCGCACGTTCCGCACTGTCGGCGAGCCGGTCGCGTGCCTCCTCCAGCACCGGCAGCGCAGCCGTGCCGCCCAACGCGACGACCAGCCGCCCGCTCTCGAGCTCGGAGAGGAACAGCACGTCGTCGATCAGCTCGCGCATCTCCTCGACCTGCTCCCGCGCCTCGGCAAGCAGGGTGTCGCGATCCGCTCCCGGCAGATCCGCGGAGTCCAGAAGTGCCATCAGGCGCGCCAGCGGCGTCCGCAACTCGTGAGACACCGCCGCGGTGAAACCGACTCGCAGCTCCTCGTACGCCCGTGCTTCCTCCATCATTCAGGACGAGTATGGCCAAAGTCCTGATCGTCGAAGACGACCGCGTGATCGCGGAGGGCATGGCCCGGCACCTCTCGACCGCCGGCTTCGACCCCGTCGTCGTCGGCAAGGGCGAGCAGGGGCTCGCGCGTCTGCGCTTCGAGCGGCCCGACGTCGTCGTGCTCGACCTGATGCTCCCCGAGCGCGACGGGTGGAGCGTGATCGAGGAGGCACGCTCGGAGGGCATCGCGACCCCGATCGTCGTCGTCTCCGCCCGCGGCACCGAGCACGATCGCGTGCACGCACTCGAGATCGGCGCCGACGACTACCTCGTCAAGCCGTTCTCCATGAAGGAGCTGGTGGCGCGCGTGCGCGCCGCGTCGCGACGGGCGACCCGCCGGGAGGACTCCCCCCGCGGCGAGCCGATCTTGATCGAGGAGCTGCGCATCGACCCGCGCGAGGTGCAGGCGTTCGTCGACGGGGAGAGCGCCGACCTGACGCCGACCGAGTTCAGGCTCCTGTACCAGCTCGCGCTCGAGCGCGGCCGAGTCGTCACGCGCGACGAGCTGCTGCAGAAGATCTGGGGCCGGCGCGAGACGCATCGCGACCGGACGGTTGACGTCTTCGTGCGGCGCCTGCGCGACAAGATCGACCGTCGCGCCTCGCGGCACACGTTCATCCAAACGCGTTACGGCGTGGGCTACAGGCTCGAGCCGATGAGCAAGGACGGCGCCGCCGCACAGGTTTAAGTCACCCAGGGAGGCTGGGGTCAGACCCCCGCGGGGTCAGACCCGGGAGTGAGCGTGATCACCGTGCGGCGGCCGTTCAGCTCGTAGACGACGTCGACGTTCTCATGCTTCCGGTACGTGCCTGCGATCCCGAGCAGCATCGACAGCCAGCGGATCGGGCCGAGCCGCCCCTCCTGGGCGAGCGTGCGGCGGAAGACGAGCTCGTCGCCGAGGCGGTCGAAGTCGCGGCCGGGCTGCTGCGGCACGCCGTTCACGTACACCTCGTAACGATCTCCGACCGCGGCCGGTAGCCGCACACGCGAATCCGCCATCCCTCGTAGGATGCCACTGCCGGTGAGGCGCAAGACCCTCGTCCTCGTGCTTGCTCTCGGCGCCGCACTGGCGTTGGTCGCCGTCGCCTACGGCGGCAACGCCGGCTTCGCTCCCGAGACGCCGGCCTCTCCGAACGCCGCCGGCATCAATGCCACCTACAAGTGGATCGCCGTTTTCACCGGCGCGATCTTCGTCGTCGTCGAGGGCACGTTGCTGTGGTTCGTGATCCGGTACCGGCGCCGCGGCCGGCCGCGCACGGCCGAGGGGCCGCAGGTCCACGGCGCGACGCGCCTCGAGCTGATCTGGACGGCGATCCCGGTGCTGATCCTGGCCGCGATCGCCGGCTTCGTCCTCTACAAGCTGCCGGGGATCAAGAACGTCCCCGCGGCGAAGGCCCAAGGGGGGCCGCTCGACATCCGCGTCGACGCGCATCAGTTCTACTGGCAGTTCACCTATCCGAACGGCGCGGTCTCGATCGACGAGATGCATGTCCCGGCGCACCGCGTCGTGCAGGTCGACATCTACTCGCAGGACGTGGCGCACAGCTGGTGGATCCCGCAGCTCGGTGGCAAGTTCGACGCGATTCCGGGCCGGCACAATCGCACCTGGTTCAAGGCCGACGAGGAGGGGATCTATCGCGGGCGCTGCGGTGAGTTCTGCGGCGTCTTCCACGCCGAGATGAAGGCGCAGGTGTTCGCCGAGTCGCTGGCGGACTACCAGTCGTGGGTGTCGACGAAGGCCACGGCCGACCTCGGCCAGAACGAGTGGATCGGCGTCTGCGCAAAGTGCCACGGCCTGCAAGGCGAAGGCGGCTACGGTCCGGCCATCGCGACGAGCTCGCTGCTCACGAGCCCGCAGAGCCTGCACACGCTGCTCGTGAACGGCCAGAACCGGCTCAAGCCAACCTCGAGCTACATGCCGCCGGTCGCCCGTGGCTGGACGGACAGGCAGTTCGCCGCGCTGTACGCGTACATCAACAGACACATCGTCAAGAGGTCGCAGAGTGGCGGTTAGGACCGAGGCCTATCGCGCCGACTGGCGCCGGGGGCGCGTCGCGTCATGGATCACGACGGTCGATCACAAGCGGATCGGGGTGCTCTACATCGGCACCTCGCTCGTGTTCTTCGCCGCCGGCGGGCTCCTCGCCCTGCTGATGCGTGCACAACTCGCGCAGGCGAACGAGACGTTCATCACGCGCCACTCGTACGACGAGCTGTTCACGATCCACGGCACGACCATGATCTTCCTGTTCATCGTTCCGTTCTGGGCAGGCCTCGCGAACTACCTCGTGCCGCTGATGATCGGCGCCCGGGACATGGCGTTCCCGCGGCTGAACGCGCTCTCGTACTGGCTGTTCCTGTTCGGCGGCCTCACCCTCTTCCTCAGCTTCTTCGCGAACGGCGGCGCGGCGAGCGCCGGGTGGTACAGCTACCCGACTCTCTCCGAGAGCTTCTTCTCTCCGGGCCACGGCCAGGACCTCTGGATCCTGTCGCTGCACCTCGTCGGGGTCTCGTCGCTGCTCGGAGCGATCAACTTCATCTGCACGATCCACAACATGCGGGCGCCCGGGATGAGCTGGATGCGGATCCCGCTGTTCGTCTGGGCGATCGAGATCTACTCGATCCTGCTCGTGATCGTCATCCCGGTGATCGCCGCGGGCATCACGATGCTGCTGCTCGACCGCCAGGCCGGCACGCACTTCTTCCTCCCTGCGGACGGCGGCAGCGCGGTGCTCTACCAGCACCTGTTCTGGTTCTTCGGCCACCCGGAGGTCTACATCATCATCTTGCCGTCGATGGGCGTCATCTCCGAGGTGATCCCCGTCTTCTCGCGCAAGCCGATCTTCGGCTACAAGGCGATCGCCTTCTCGACGGTGGCGATCGGTTTCTACTCGATGCTCGTGTGGGCGCACCACATGTTCAGCGTCGGGCTGCCGAACTTCCTCAACGTCTTCTTCATGCTCTCCTCGATGGTGATCGCCGTTCCGACGGGCGTGAAGATCTTCAACTGGATCGCGACGACGTGGCGAGGGAATCTCATCTTCGACACCGCGATGCTCTGGGCGCTCGGATTCATCGCCGTGTTCACGATCGGCGGGCTCTCGGGAATCTTCCTGGCCGCGTTCCCGGTCGACTGGCAGGTGACGGACACCTACTTCGTCGTCGCGCACATGCACTACGTCCTCTTCGGCGGCGCCGTCTTCGGCGTTTTCGCCGCGCTGTTCTACTGGTGGCCGAAGATCTTCGGGCGGATACTCGACGAGCGGCTCGGGAAGCTCCAGTTCTGGCTCGTGTTCATCGGCTTCAACTTGACCTTCTTCCCGCAGCATTTGCTCGGGCTGATGGGGATGCCGCGTCGCAACTTCACCTATACCGAGCACGGCTTGACGCAGCTGTACAACCTGATCTCCTCGATCGGGTCGGGCGTGATGGCGATCGGGCTGCTCGTCTTCCTCTGGAACATCATCAGGACGGCGCGGTCGGGAGTACGCGCGCCGAACGACCCGTGGCTGGCCGACACGCTGGAGTGGTACACGACCTCGCCGCCACCGGAGTGGAACTTCGACCGCGTCCCGTACGTCACCAGCGCGCGGCCGCTGCGTGACCTCCGCCGGAGACTGGCAAATGCCTGAGCGCAGTTCTGCTTCAAGCCACAGCGCACCTACCCGCGTCGCTAAGTCGGCGCCCGGGCCTAGGCCGGGCGCCTGGTTGCGGCTCACCGCGCTGTTCGCGTCGGCCGCCGTGCTGCTCGCGGTCGTCAGCGGCGCCGCGTCGCTCGGCGCGGCGCACCGCGTGCTCGCCGCCCTCGCACTTCCGCCCCTCGTCGCGCTCGCGGTTGCGGCATGGATCGCGCACCGCCGGCTGCTGGCCCCGGCGCTGGGCGCGCTCGGACTATTCGGGGTCGCGGCGCTGGTCACGCTTCCCGGACTGCATCTGGCGCTCGCGGCAGTTGCGTTCGCAGCGACGCTCGTCCTGACGGTCGCGACATATCGCGGAGAGCCCGTGCCCCGCGCATCGTGGCGCGACTACGTGACCCTGACGAAGCCGCGGATCATGTCGCTGCTGCTCGTGACGGGACTGTGCGCGATGTTCGTCGGCGCCGGCGGTGTTCCGGCGGGGTGGCTCGTCGTCGTGACGATGAGTGGGCTCGCGCTGGCCTGCGGCGGCGCGTCCGCGCTGAACCACGTGCTCGATCGGGACATCGACAAGCTGATGGGGAAGCGCACACGGGCACGGCCGGTCGCCGCGGAACGAATGCCGCCCACCCGCGCGCTCGAGTTCGGGCTGGCGCTCTCGGCGTTCTCGTTCGTGCTGCTGGCCTCACTGGTGAACGTCTTGACCGCGACGCTCGCGCTCGTCGGCAACCTCTTCTACGTCCTCGTTTACACGCGCTGGCTGAAGCGCTCGACACCGCAGAACATCGTCATCGGCGGCGCGGCGGGTGCGGTGCCGCCCCTGGTTGGCTGGGCCGCCGTGACCGGGAACCTGACATTGCCCGCGCTCTGGCTGTTCCTGATCGTCTTCTTCTGGACCCCGCCGCACTTCTGGGCGCTCGCACTGCTGATCCGCCGGGACTACGAGGCCGCGCGGATCCCGATGCTGCCGGTGGTGCGCGGCGTGCGCGAGACGACGCGCCAGATCGTCCTGTACGCGCTCGTGCTCGTCGCCGTGACGGCGGTGCCGTTCGTCTGGGGGACACTCGGCGTCGTCTACCTGGTCGCCGCACTCGCGCTCGGCGCCGTCTTCCTCTGGCTCGCACTGCGGCTCCGCCGGGACACGACTCCGCGACGCGCAGCGGTGCTTTTCCACTTCTCGCTCCTGTACCTGGCGCTGCTGTTCGTCGCAATGGCGCTCGACCCGGTGGTCGGATGAGCGAGCCGCTGCCGCCGCGCACGACGAGCGAGCCGGTCGAGGCGACGCCGGAGGTCGCCCACAAGAACGTCGCCCTCGGCTGGGCGCTGTTCGGGATCTCGATCTTGATCTTCTTCGGCGCCTTCGGCGTGTCCCTCATATACCTGCACTTCGACTAGGCGCCACGTGGCGATCTTCCTGGCGCGACCGGACGCGCCCGTCGAAGGCATCCCGCTGGCCGTCAAGGACCTGCTCGATAGTGCGGGTCTGACGACGACCTACGGCTCCGCGGTCTTCGCCGACCACGTGCCCACACAGTCGGCCGAGGCACTCGAGCGGCTGGAGGCGGCGGGCTACGGGAACGTCGGCAAGACGAACCTCCACGAGTTCGCCTACGGGATCACATCGGAGAACCCCCACTTCGGAACCGTTCCGAACCCGATCGCACCGGGACGCATCGCGGGCGGCTCGAGCGGCGGCTCCGCGGCGGCGCTCGCGGCCGGGCTCGCGGACGCAGCCCTGGGGACGGACTCCGGCGGCTCGATCCGGATCCCGTCCGCGTGCTGCGGCACGGTCGGCCTGAAGCCGACGTACGACTTGGTCCCGACAGACGGCTGCTTCCCGCTCGCCCCGAGTTTCGACCACGTCGGGCCGATGGCGCGAACCGTCTCCGAATGCGGCGCGCTGCTCGAGGCGCTCGTCCCTGGATTGACTCACGCGGAGCTCGAGTCGCTCGAGGAGGTCAATGTCGCCTTTGCGTGGACCGACGAGGCGGACCCGCTCGTGGCCGAGCGAGCGCGCGAGGCTGCCGCGCACTTCCCTCGCCGGCGAGCGGTGGAGTGGCCCCGCCCGCAGATCGACGCGCTGTTCATGCGCGAGGTTGCGGATGTGCACCGTGAGCTCTACGAGGAGAACGGCGAGCTTTACGGTGACAACGTCGCGACGAAGATCGAGCGCTGCCTGGCGGTGTCGGACGCGGAAGCCACGCTCGCCACCCGCGCCCGCGACGAGTACAGAGAGCGGTGCGCCGAGCTGCTCGAGGGCTTCGACCTCCTGCTGACGCCGACGCTGCCCTGCGTCGCGCCTCGGACCGGCGTCGGCGACCTCGCCCTCCGGTCGACGCTCACACGCAACACGCTGCCGTTCAACGCTCTCGCGTGGCCGGCCCTCGCACTGCCGGGCGGCACCGCGGAGGATGGGCTGCCCGCCTCGGTCCAGCTCGTCGGGCGTCCAGGAGCCGACGCCCTCGTGCTCGCGGCCGGGGAACGGCTTGCTGCAGCGCTTTCACGCACATAGGCGTCCCTCCTTCGAGGGACAGCCGCTGCACCCGCACTGCCGACAAACGAGGAGGAAATGCGCGTCCTCGCTCTTGCGGCACTCTGTTTCGCCCTGCTCGGCGCCACCTCGGCGGCCGGCGCGGCGACGCCTGTGAAAGGCACAGCGCCGACGCAGCTGCACGGGTTCCTCCTGCGGGCCGACGAGCCGGTCGCAACGTCTTTCCCGCGGACGCCGTCCTTTGCCTGGAACCCGGTTGCCGGTGCGCTCCGCTACCAGTTCCAGCT
Organism: Gaiellaceae bacterium; assembly: GCA_035262005.1. Classification (GTDB taxonomy): domain Bacteria; phylum Actinomycetota; class Thermoleophilia; order Gaiellales; family Gaiellaceae; genus 3-1-20CM-4-69-9. The sequence continues at coordinate 8,886 of DATFTK010000168.1, forward strand.
CTCCACGAGCTCGACCTTCCGTGACAGCGGGCTGCTCTACACGGCGTCGAGTCTGAGCACGCCCGTCGCCGCGCCGACGCTGACGCTCCCGTGGATCACCGGCAACCCGCATGCGCTGTTCGCCCGCGTCCGCGCGATCAAGCGCTCGTCGTCGACGCCGTGGAGCGCGCCCTTCGGCTTCGACATCGAGCCTGCGGCCGCGCCGAAGCCGCTGCCCAGCAAGCCCGGCCTGCTCCGCTGGACGCCGACGGAGGGCGCAGACATGTACCAGATCTGGTTCGTCGACATCAACAACCCGACGGCGAAGATGGAGATGTCGCTCACCAACGTCCTGGACGAGCGCGAGTTCTACACCTTCCACTCCTCCGCAGGTTGGACGGGAACGATCCGCTGGCGCATCCGCGCACTGCGCATGGACAGCGACCCGGCCGCGCGCCAGAACCAGCTTCCGGCCGTGACGTACGGCCCCTGGAGCTCGATCTACAGCTCGACCAACCCGACCTCCACGACAGGACCGATCAAGCTCGGCGACACCGTGTCCGACGTGATCGCGAACGGCGACCCGTCGTCGCCGGCGCATCGGTTGATGCCCGCGTTCACCTTCAGCGGCGACACCGCCCTGGGCGGAACGAAAGCCGAGCTCTTCCGCGTCTACGTCTTCACCGACCGGCAATGCCTGAACCGCGTCTTCACGGGCGCGATCGTCGGCGGTCCGGCCTACGCACCGCGTCCGTACGGGCCGCTCGCGCTCCCGAGCAGCGCGGCGGCGATCCCTGCAGCGCGTCTGACCTATCTCCGTGACGGCAGCGAGCCCGACAGCCTCACCTTCGACGGCCTCCAGGTCACGTCGACCGAGTCGCAGCCGGCAGCGACACCGACAACGGCCGTCCCGGCGGACTCCGATTCGACGTCGACGATCTCGGCGCCCGCCGGGCCGCAGCAGCTGAAGTTCAGCGGCAACCTCGGCGCGCCGGTCGACCTCTGGGACACCGACTGGCCGAGCGGCGGCTATTACTGGACGGTCGTGGCAGTCGCACCCGTCTCGCCGGGCGCGATCACGACTGCGACGACGAGCGCGAGCGCGGTCGGCGGCGTCTCGGTGTCGGCCGTCGACGCCTCTGGCTTCGCGCCGGGCGACACCGTCCTGATCGGGGACGCGGGCAACCAGGAGTCCGCGACGATCGTCACGATCAGCGGCGGGACGCTCGGACTTGCGGCACCGCTGAAGTTCGCGCACGCCCCGGGCGACCCCATCGTCCGGACCGGCGGCAACCTGCTGTACGAAGATCTGGAGCTGCCGCAGGACGTCTGCGCTGCCGGACGCGTGGCGCGCTTCGGCAAGGACAGCGAGCCGTCGCTCACCGCCGCGGGCGAGCTCTTCGCCTCGGGCCTGTCGCCGAGCGGACGGCTGACCGCGGGTCGCAGCAGCAAGGCGTTCTACGGGTACCCCCTCGTCGCGTGGATGCCGGCGCTCGGCGCGTCCGCATACGAGGTCCAGTGGAGCAAGACGCTCTATCCCTTCAGGCCGCAGCCGAACCCGCAGAATCAGGGCGCGCTCGGGACGATGACCCTCGGCACGTCGACCGTGCTGCCCCTGCCCGCCGGGACCTGGTGGTATCGCGTGCGCGGCTTCAACTTGAATCTCCCCACAGGCGCGCAGCAGATGTCCTGGTCGGACCCGTCGAAGATCGTCGTCGCGAAGCCGAAGTTCCGCGTCGTGCGAGGCGGAAAGTAACTGCGCTACTCGAACGCGTACTCGGCTGAATCGCAGACGCGTTCGTAGCCGATGTTCACGTAGATCCTGTTCGACGTCGGATTCGACAGGTCCGTGTAGAGGAAGCAGTAGTCGCGGCCGGAGTCGAGCTGCTTTCTCGTCACCTCCGCGGTGACGGCGCTGCCGTAGCCCCGGCCGCGCAGCTCGGGCGGGGTGTAGACGGGGCCGATGCGAATGCCGTGCGGCGTGCGGCCGCCGTACCCGCAGAGGGAGACGGTCCGGTCATCGTCCTCCCAGAGAGTCAGGCCGGCGGTGTCGCTCCGAATGCGCCGCTCGAAGGCCTCCTCCAGATCGATGTGAGGCGCATCCTCGGGCAACGCCTCCACCTCGAAGGCGCGCAGCCAGTCGAGCACGAGCTCCCGGTCACCGACAACCGCCGCCCGCGCGCGGCCCCGAACGGCGGGCGGGTCGACGCGGCGTGCTGCATAGATCCCCTGGCTCATGCGGAGCCGGCACGGCGGGCCCCACGCTTCGGCGAACACATCGCCTTCGGGCACCGCGCCCGTCACGCCGGGCAGCTCGACGCGCCCCTGGAGGCGGCGCGCGAGATAGCGAAGCGCTTCGTCGTCGCGCGGCCGAGCGACGACGATGTTGAACGGCGGCGTCAGCACAGCGGCTGCGACGAGGTCGCCGCCGTCGACGACCGTCCAGAGGTGCGCTTCCCGATAGACCTGCGGCGAGTCGACGAGCGTCGAGCAGATCCCGTAGATCAGGTTGTGACGCGCCTCGTCGGCGTCGAGCACCGGAGCGGCTGCCTCGAGGAACGCCGCCGCGTCGGCGTGCTCCTCGAGCTGCATCATTGGATCGCTTTGAGCACGCGCCGGCCGAAGCGTTCGACACGCTTGGGGAGCAGCCGCCGCTCCTTCTTCAGCACCGAGGAGCCCAGCCAAAAGGCCGTCTTGACGCCGAGCACGTAACGGTTGTGCGCGCGGTCGGCGAGGGAGTTGCGGGCAACCTTGCGTGCCACGGTGGTGGAGCCGACGACGAAGCGAGCGTCCTTGAACCGCCGGGAGCGGTAGACGCCCTGCCCGACGACCTTGCGCGGGCCGACCGTCCAGGTCGTGTCGTGGAAGGCAACCCAACCGCCGTCGACGACTTTCGGCACCCACTTCTCGAAGTCCTCGAGCACCAGGTCGTACTCGTGCGAGCCGTCGACGAAGAGCAGCTCGACCGGTTCGTCGAACGTGTCGGCCGCGGGCTGGGACAGCGACGCCACCGGCCGCACGAGCTCCGCGATGCCTGCGCGCTCGACGTTCGTCTTGAAGTCGCCGAAGCGATGGTCGGCGTGCGGGTCGATCGCGTAGATCGGGACGGCGCTCCCCGCCTGTGAGCCGAGCCCGAGGCACACGGTCGACTTTCCCTTCCACGAGCCGATCTCGACGATCACCCCGTCGCCGCGGCACGAGCGCGCGAGCTCGTACAGCGCCTCGCCCTCCTCGTCGGTGAGCCAGCCGGGAATGTCCGCCATCAGCGGCTTGACTCGCGTCTCGAAGTCAGTCGTCGTACTCGTCATGGCGGCGCCACCACACTCCGGTCTCGTTGCGGCCGAGCGGAGCACGGTCGAGCCACTGGTACATGCCCCACAGCCCGTCGAGCCCGCGCGCGTACGCGGAGTACGTGTGATACACGATCCCGTCCTCGCGCGCGAAGGCGCTCATTCCAGGAGCCTCGCGCAGAAACGTCGCGACGTCGGTGCCGACCGTCTTCGCAAAGACCGAAACGGGGCCGTCGGGATCGAGGCGCGGCCGTTGGTCGACCTCGTGGAAGTTGTATTCGACGGGACCTCCGCGCTGCTGCTCCTCCGTGAACGAGACGCCGAAGTCGTAGTTGAAGTCGTCACCCGACGAGGACGCCCACGGGAACGTCCAGCCCATCGCTTGCCTGAACGCGTGGATGTGATCAAGCGGCGCGCGGGAGACCGCCGTGAACATCACGTCGTGATGCATCAGGTGGACGACGAAGCCGTCGAAGCCGTCGGCGATCGCCGAGCACGACGGACAGCCGGCCTGGTACTCCGGCCCGAGCATGAAGTGATAGACGAGCAGCTGCGACCGTCCGCGGAACAGGTCGTCGAGCGACGCCTTGCCCTCGTCGGTGTCGAACTCGTATTCCTTGTCGACACGAACCCAGGGGAGCTCCCGGCGCATCCGGGCGAGCTCGTCGCCGCGGCGTGTGTGATCCTTCTCGGCGTCGAGCAGCTCGCGCCGGGCGGTCAGCCACTCCTCGCGCGTCCCCTTCCGGCTCATGTGAGCGTTGAGCGTACGGCTTCTTCGTAGATCCTGTCGCGGCCGAACTGGTCGAGCTCTTCGGACAGCACGTCTGCGCCCGACGGCGGATCGCCCGGCGGAAACGGCGCCGGCTCGCCGTCGAGGTCGACACCGACGAGCCGGTCGGACGGCTCGTGCTCGAGCTCGACGGGATGCTTCAGCCGCGACCGCAGCCAACCCGCGAGGAGCTGCGCCTGAGCGGCGGTGCCCTCGACCCGGATGCGCTTCACGCCTTCGATGTCCGGCCAGAGCGAGGCCAGCATCGGGCGCCACCTGCTCGTGCGGGCCCAGGCGATGTCCGACACCGCGACGCGGTCGAAGATCCCCGGCAGGCCGCGATAGCTCTCGGGCAGATCGGGCCACTCGGTGCTGTCGACGATCAGCCGGTCGACGACGTCGATCAACTGCTCGAACTCCTGCGCGCCGAACGGCGGTAGCCCCCGCCAGCGCAAGAACGCCGGCAGGTCCGGCAGCAGCAGCGGCTGGATCACGCTCGCAGGCGCGGCTGCGCGTGGCCCGTTCAGGCGGATGCGGATCGTCTCGGTGCAGATGCGCCGCCCCTCGCCGGCGGGATACATGTCCACTTCGACCTGACCTTCGAGACCGTCGCTCTCGAGCGGCTGCGGCAAGAGCACGATGGTGCGCGAGGGATGGCGCTCGGCAAGCCCGCTGAGCACGTCCTCGGCAGCCTCGACCCATTCCGGCGGCACCCACGCCGTGTGCGTCATCACGCTCGTGCGCTGGTACGGCGTCTCGGAGTCCGGCTCCGAGCGCTGCGAGGAGAGCTCGCGCTCGATCTCCCGGATTGATGTCAGTGCCTGCGCCACGATCGCCCATCGCGTTTCAGGAGGTCTTCGGCCGAGGGCGGACCCCATGTGCCGGCGGCGTAGTTCGGGAACGCCGGCCGGTCGCGAGCCCAGCCTGCGACGATCGCGTCGACGAGCGCCCATTGCTCGTAGACCTCGTCGATGCGGGTGAACAGCGTCGCGTCACCGCGCAGAGCGTCGAGGATCAAACGCTCGTACGCCTCGGGCAGACCCATACGGAACGCGCCGCCGTAGAGGAAGTCCATGTGCACCGTGCGGATCGTCAGACCCTGACCGGGAACCTTCGCGCCGATCGCAAGGGACACTCCCTCGTCCGGCTGCACGTGCACGAGCAGGACGTTCGGCTGCAGCCCCTCCGCCGCGACCTCTTCGAACGGCGGATGCGGTGCACGCTTGAACTCGATTGCGATCGTCGTCTCGCGGCGCGGCAGCCGTTTGCCCATGCGGACATAGAACGGCGTGTCGGCCCAACGCCAGTTGTCGACGTACAACTTCGCGGCGACGTACGTCTCGGTCATCGACTGCGGATCGACGCCCTCTTCCTCGCGGTACCCGACGACCGCCTCGCCCTCCACGTAGCCGGGGCCGTACTGCCCGCGGACGACCGACTTCGGTCCGGGCGTGTGCATTGCACGCAGCACCTTGACCTTCTCGTTGCGGACCGAGTCCGCGGTGAAGTCGATCGGCGGCTCCATCGCGGTGATCGCAAGGAGCTGTAGAAGGTGGTTCTGGAAGATGTCGCGAATCGCGCCCGCCTGCTCGTAATAGGCAGCGCGACCCTCGATCCCGATCGATTCGGCGACCGTGATCTCCACGTGGTCGACGAATTGCCTGTTCCAGATCGGCTCGAAGATCCCGTTGGCGAACCGCAGCGCCAGCATGTTCTGCACGGTCTCCTTGCCGAGGTAGTGGTCGATCCGGAAGACCTCGCTCTCTTCGAAGTGCTCCTCGATCACGGCGTTCAGATGCTGGGCGGAGGCGAGGTCGTGACCGAACGGCTTCTCGACGATCAAGCGCCTCCAGCCCATCGCTCGGGAATGCGCGCCGATCTCGCGGACGATCAGCTCGATGGCCGAGGGCGGAATCGCGAGGTAGAAAACGCGGTTCCCGGCGGTGCCGCGCTGCTCGTCGACCTCACGCATCATCGCGGCCATCCGGTCGAGCTGCTCGTGGTCGCTGAAGTCGGCGGCGATGTAGCGCATCCCGTCGGTCAGCGTGTCCCAGACGTCGTCTCGAAACTCGTCCCGCGAGAACTGCTGGACCGCCTCCTTCATCCGGTCACGAAAGTCCTCGTCGCTCTCCTCGGTGCGCGCGACGCCGACGACGAGAAACTTCTCCGGCAGGAGGTGCCGGAAAGCGAGCGAGTAGAGCGCCGGGAACAACTTGCGCTTCGTCAGGTCGCCCGAGGCTCCAAAGATGACGAGGATGCAGGGATCGGGCGTGCGCCGAAGCTGCAGGCCCTCCAGCAGCGGGTTTTCCTCCGTCGTCGCCACTGCTAGCGGGAGTCGCCGCTCGTCATCGCGCGTTTCGCCGCGCGGACGGCGTGACCGCCGAACTGCTGTCGCAGCGCGGCGGTGACCTTCGCAGAGAAGTTGCTCTCGTCGCGCGACGCGAAGCGCGCGAACAGCGAGGCCGCGATCACCGGAACGGGGACGTTCTCGTTCATCGCCTCGTTGATCGTCCAGTGTCCCTCGCCCGAGTCCTCGACGTACGGGGCGATGTCGCCCAGCTCCGACCCGTGTTGCTCGAACGCCGAGTGCAGCAGCTCGAGCAGCCACGAGCGCACGACCGACCCGTTCCGCCAGATGCCGGAGATCTCGAGCGGATCGAGCTCGAACTCGGAGTGCTCCATCACCTCGAAGCCCTCGGCATACGCCTGCATCAAGCCGTATTCGATCCCGTTGTGCACCATCTTCACGAAGTGCCCCGCGCCGGACGGGCCGACATGCGCGTACCCCTCCTCCGGCGCCAGCGTCTTGAAGATCGGCTCGAGCCGTTTCACGGGATCGTCGTCGCCTCCGGTCATCAGACAGAAGCCGACCTCGAGCCCCCAGATACCGCCCGAGACGCCGGTGTCCACAAAATGGATGCCGCGTTTCTGCGCCTCCGCGTAGCGCCGCTGCGAGTCGCGGAAGTTCGAGTTGCCGCCGTCGACGATGACGTCGTTCTCGTCGGCGATGAGCAGCAGCTGCTGGAACGCGTCCTCGGTGATCTTGCCGGCGGGGATCATCAGCCAGAACGCGCGAGGGGCCTGAAGCTGCTGCTTGAGCTCGTCGAGCGACGCCGCCGTGCGCGAGTCGACGTTCGGGTCGTAGCTCATGACCTGATGGCCGCCCTCGCTGAGGCGCTCCGTCATCCCGGAGCCCATCCTGCCGAGGCCGATCATTCCCAGTTCCATTTAGATCCGTACTCTGACGATCTTGCGGCCGAGGCCGCGGAGCGACTGGAAGTCGCCCTCGGCTTGCGCACGGATCAGCCGCCCGAAGCCGAAGTCCCGACCCGGGATCGGGATCTCCGGGCCCGTGTCGTCCACGACCTGGACGAAGAGCCCCGTCGGCGGTCCGCCCTTCTGCAGCTGCCCGGTCGAGTGCAGGTAGCGCGGCCCGAGCCCGTGCGTCACGACACAGTCCGTCTCGTGTGCGAGGTCGATGAGCGGCTGCAGCTCACGCTCTCGCATCGGATCGATGAACGCCTGGATCGCAACGTAGTTCGGCGGCTGCGCTCCAGCGAGCAGGTCGTCGAGTGACCCCTCCGCCGTCAGCTGCGGATCCTCGCCGGAGGCGAGCACCTCCTTCGTCTTGTCCTTCGCCTCCTGCACGTTCGGCTGGTCGAAGGGGTTGATCTCGAGGATCGAGCCGGCGACTGCGACCGCGAACTCCCAGCGGAAGAACTCGGCGCCGATCGCGCCGGGCTCTGGGAGCCGGACGTCGGCGGACTGCCGATCCGGGCCGTAAGGACTTTCGCCGGGCGCCGGAACGAGACCCTTTCCCTGCTTGCCGGTCGATTCGGCGATCAGCTGCTCCGCCCACAGGCCGAAGCTCCCGATCTCGGGGATGCAGACCTTGTCGCGCCCGGCGCGCCAGCCGTCGCCGAGGTCCTGCCCGAGCGACAGGCCGGGGCTCATGTCGGCGCGGCACTCGTCCGCCATCTGAACCGCGCCCTCGAGCAGCCGGTCGAGGTCGATGTCCATCAGCGCGGCCGGGACGAGGCCGAAGGGTGACAGCGCCGAATAGCGCCCGCCGATCGTCGGCTCGCCGGCGAAGACGCGCATGCCGCGCTCGTGCGCGAGGTGCTCGAGCTCCGAGCCCGGGTCTGTGACGGCGACGAACTGCTCCCCGTCGCGGCCGACCCGCTCCCAGTAGTAGTCGAAGTGGGACCGCGTCTCGAGCGTCGTTCCGGACTTCGACGAGACGATGAACATCGTCCGCGAGAGGTCGAGGAACTCCTCCGCGTGGCGGAGCATGGCCGGATGCGTCGTGTCGAGCACATGCAGGTTCTTCGCACCGAAGGTGCGTTTGAGGACTTCCGGCGCGAGCGAGGAGCCACCCATCCCGAGCAGGACGAACAGCTCGAAGCTCGACCGAGCCTCGTCGGCGAATTCGCGCAGCTCGCCGACGCGTTCCTGCATCCGTTTCGGCTCGTCGAGCCATCCGAGCCACATCTCCTCGCCGGAGTTCGTCCAGACGGACGCGTCGCGCGCCCAGATGCGCTCGACGAGCTCCTGGCGCGCGGCGACGGTCAAGCCGATACCAGCTCGCCGGACTTCGACTGAATGCGCTGCTTCAGCTCGTCGAGCGAATCGGTGAACTTCTGCACCCCTTCGCGTTCGAGCGTGTCGGTGACGTCGTCGTAGTCGATTCCGGCCGAACGCACGTCGTCGAACACCCTGTGCGCCGCGTCGACGTCCTTCGTCAGCGTCTCGACAACCTGCCCGTGGTCCTGGAACGCCTCGATCGTCTCCTCCGGCATCGTGTTCACGGTCTCCGGCCCGATCAGCTCCTCGACATAGAGGACGTCGCGGTACTCCGGGTTCTTCGTCGACGTCGAAGCCCAGAGGCAGCGCTGCCTCGTCGCGCCCTTCTTCGCGAGCGCATCCCAGCGCGGGCCGGAGAACGTCTCGAGATAGTTCTGGTAGGCGAGCTTCGCGTTCGCGATAGCGAGCTTGCCCTCGAGCCGCTTCGCGTCGCCGCTGATCGCGTCGAGCCGCTTGTCGGTCTCGGTGTCGACTCGCGAGACGAAGAAACTCGCGACAGAGTGCACCGTCGCAGGGTCGCCACCGCTCTCGACGAGGCGCTCGAGGCCGTGGATGTAGGCCTCCATGACTTCCTGGTGGCGCTGCAGCGAGAAGATCAGCGTGACGTTGATGTTCTTGCCGGCG
>DATFTK010000169.1:0-8911 GCA_035262005.1 Gaiellaceae bacterium
TCGGGAAGTAGCCGATCGCGTGCGCGCCGCCGGCGATCGAGAGCCACGCCTCGGCTCGCAGCGTCTCCGGTGTCGGGTCGAGCTCCGCGCCTGAGCAGTCCATCTGCCTCGCCTCGATCCACTGGAATGTGGGCTTTCCGCGCGCGAGCGCCACGAGGTCTAGCTGGGCGTCGAAGACGTCGCCGAAGCTATCGAAGCGGCACCAGTTCTGCAGCGGGTAGAGGTCAAAGCCGACGACGTCGGTGCTCGCGAGCAGCGCCGGATACATGCCCCGGCCCTGCGGCAGCGCCGCCGCGTGGCGGTAGAAGTGGTTCGTCAGCGTGAGGAAACGCGGCCCCGATCCGGGCGACGGCGGGATCAGCCGGTTCGCATCCGCGAGGGTGAAGTCGTTCGGCAAGTGTGTGTCCCACTCGTCGGGGAGAAAGGTTCCGACGGTTCCGGCGCCTGCGGACGCGGCTTCACGCGCGTCGCCGAGCGCGAACGCGGTGCCGCTCAGCCAGGTCGCGAGCTGGGAGCTGCTGCCGCAGCCGTTGCCCATGAAGAAGTCGATGCCGACGGCCAGGTTCCCCGCGACGGCGCCCGGGCATTGGTTCCAGACGAGCTTCGGAAACGACGGCTGCCCGTCGAGCAGTACGGCGCCGTTGGCAGTCGAGAGGCGAACCGGCCCGAACAGGGCGGGCGTCGTGAGCAGGAATTGCGACACCGAGCTGCGGCCGTCGGCGGTGGTCGCCGTGACGTCGAGGTGGTACGTGCTCGCGGCGGTGAGCCCGGAGACGGTCAGTTGGTGCGCGGTGCCGGGGTCGGTCGGGGTAGTCCAGACCACCGGCGTGTCGAGGCCGTAGACGATGCGCGACGTCGCAGCTTCGCTCGTGTGCCACGAGAGCGTCGCGGCGAACGGTGTCAGCGCCACCGTGCGCACGTCGCTGATGGCCGGCGGCGGCCCGCTCGGCGGCGTCGCCGTTGTCGTCGTCGTTCCCTCGGGCGTGCCGGTCGAGGGGACGGTCGCACCGCCCGGGAACGCCAAAAAGGTCAGGTCGCGCGCGTAGGTCGCGCTGAAGGCGGTGGTGCCGGTCCCGGCGCCCTCGTCTGCAACCGGCGCCGACGAGGCGGCGTCGACGCCCGAGACCCTCTGCAGGCCGATCGGCGCTTCGCGGCCCGTGTACAGCCCGACCGGCTTGATCGGCCGCCGCTCGGTCGCGGGCGCGAAGGCCAAGCCGGCCGCCGCCTCCTGCTGCAGGCTGGACGGGGAGGCGGAGACGGCGCCGCCCGAGCTCGGCAGCCCGATCTTGAGCCCGATCGCCGTGCCGGCAACGACCGCAAGCAGCGGCCAGCAGATGTGTCGCAGGGGCACCTACTAGGAGTCGGCGTTTCACGGTCGCTCCTGTCCCTCTTCCGAGTGATCCGACCGGTTTACTAGCGCTGATGCGGCGTCCCACAGCGGATTTGATGCTGCTCGGGACGGTCACGCTGTGGGCCTTCAACTTCACGGTCTCGAAGTACATCCTCGACCAGGGCTTCCGGCCGCTCGCGTATGCCTCGGTGCGCTACGCGTGCGCGGCCGCGATCTTCATCGCGATCACGCTCGTCTGGGAGGGCTCGCTGAGGATCGGGCGCGGCCACGTCCCGCTGATCGTCCTCTGCACGGTCCTGCTGTTCGCGAACCAGCTGAGCTTCGTCTACGCGCTGAAGTTCACGACGGCTACGACTGTCGCGCTGCTGTTCGGGACACTGCCGATCTTCACCGCGCTGCTCGCGCGCGGGTCCGGGGTGGAACGGCACGGCTCGCGCTTCTGGATCGCGGCGCTGGTCTCGTTCGCAGGTGTCGCGCTGGTCGCCCTCGGCTCGGGCGGCAGCCTCTCCGCGAACCTGAAAGGCGACGCGCTCGCGATTTCCGGCTCGATCACGTGGGCCGGATACTCCGTTGCGATCGCTCCGCTGATGCGCACGTACTCCCCGTTCCGGCTCAGCGCCGTCTTCCTCGGCGCCGTCACGATCCCGCTCGTGCTCGCCGGCTCGCGGCAGCTTGCCGACCAGAGCTTCGACTTCGGCGCGCTCGTCTGGATCGGCTTCGCCTTCGCCGTCGTCGGACCGCTCGTCACCACGAACTTCCTCTGGTTCACGGCGATCGACCGCGTCGGCCCGTCGCGGGCGTCGCTCTTCGCGAATCTTCAGCCGTTCCTCGCGGCGATCATTGCGCTGCTGCTCCTCTCGGAGAAGATCACGACGCTCGAGGTCGTCGGCGGCCTGGGAATCGGCGCCGGCATCGTGCTGGCCCCGCGTGGAAGCCCGCCGCCCGAGCCGCCGGGGGACTAATCTTCAAAGCCGGATGGGGCAGATCGACGATTTCCCGATCGACGGCTGGGACCACCTCGAGTTCTACGTCGGGAACGCCAAGCAGTCCGCCTTTTTCTACGAGCAAGCCTTCGGCTTCACGCGCACGGCCTACGCAGGCCCGGAGACTGGCGTGCGCGATCGCGCTTCGTATGTGCTCGAGCAGGAGGACATCCGCTTCGTCCTCACCACAGGGCTGAGGCCGGACGGCGAGGTCACACGCTTCGCGTGTACGCACGGCGACGGCGTCAAGGACGTCGCGCTGACCGTGCCCGACGCTGAGCACGCGTACCGCTACACCGTCGAGCACGGCGCCCGCGGCGTGGTCGAGCCTCATTGGGTCGAGGACGAGTGGGGGCGCGTCCAGCTGGCGTCGATCGCAACCTACGGTGAGAACGTCCACACGTTCGTGACGCGCAACGACTACTCCGGGCCCTATCTCCCCGGCTACCGGGAAATGCCCCGCACGAACGGCGCGCCGGCGACCGGCGTCGGCCTCAAGACGATCGACCACGTCGTCGGCAACGTCGAGCTCGGCCGGATGAACTACTGGGTCGAGTTCTACGAGCGCACGATGGGCTTCACGAACATCATCCACTTCGGCGACGAGCAGATCCACACGGAGTACTCGGCCCTGATGTCGAAGGTGATGGCGGACGGCGAGGGGAAGATCAAGTTCCCGATCAACGAGCCGGCCGAGGGCAAACGCAAGAGCCAGATCGACGAGTACCTCGAGTACTTCGGCGGCCCAGGCGTGCAACACGTCGCATTGCTCAGCGATGACATCGTGCGCACGGTCGAGACGCTGCAGGAGTCCGGTGTCGGCTTCCTGTCGACGCCCGACGCGTATTACCTCGAGGCCGAGAGCCGCGTCGGCGAGATCGGCGAGGACTGGGACGACCTCAAGCGGCTGCGCATCCTCGTCGACCGCGACGAGGAGGGGTATCTGCTGCAGATCTTCACGAAGACGGCGCAGGACCGGCCGACACTCTTCTTCGAAGTGATCGAACGCCATGGCGCGCGCGGTTTCGGCGAAGGGAACTTCAAGGCGCTCTTCGAGGCGATCGAGCGCGAGCAGGCACTCCGCGGCAATCTCTAGCTTCAAGAGGCTGTTCGACGCGCCTGTGCAGCAGGTGTCGACGCTCGAGGAGACCGCTCAGCGACCCTGGCCCATGCCCGAGCGGTCGTGGGTCTTTGCGCAGACCATGGAGGACCTGCTCTTCGCGCACTACCGTGTCCCGGTCGAGCAGCTGCGCCCGCTCGTGCCGGAGAGCCTGGAGGTGGAGCAGCACTCCGGCAGCGGCTGGGTCGGCGTCGCGGCCTTCACGGTCATAGCATTGCGAGCCCGCGGCCTGTTGCCGCTCCCGTTCGTGTCGAGCTTCTACCAGCTCAACGTGCGTACCTACGTCACGCACGACGACAAGCCGGGGGTCTGGTTCTTCTCACTCGACATGTCGAGCCCGCTCGCCGTCGAAGCTGCGCGCCGGCTCTACCGGCTGCCGTGCTTTCGCGCGGATATCTCACTGCGCCGTCGCGACGACGAGCTCGTGTTCGACAGCAGTCGCGGCGACGGGAAGGCGTTCAGCGCGGCCTACCGCGCGGAGGGCGAACTCCTCGCCGTCGAGCCTGGGTCGTTGGAGCACTTTCTGACGGAGCGCTACTGCCTCTACGCAGAGCACGGTGGCCGACTGCACCGGGGAGACATCCATCACCGGCCCTGGCAGCTGGCAACGGCGTCCGCACGGATCGATCTGAACACGATGCCGCCCGTAAGAGTGACCGAGGTCGACCCCGTGGTGCACTTCTCCGCGCGTGAGGACGTCGTGGTCTGGCCGCTCGACCAGGTTTAGCGGATCACAAGCTTCGGGCCAGTCCGGCATCTCTTCAAACGATGAAACGACTACTGACATACGCCGTCCTCGTCGCGGGTGCGCTTGCGCTCGCAGCAGCCGGGCTCGCCGACCCCGGCGGCAAGGGCAAAGGGAAGAAGAACGGGCACAACGCACGCTTCTCGGCGTCGATCACCGTGACGGATCACGGCTCCTGCGGCAACCCGTGGGCGACCGACACGAGCACGCGCACGTGGAGCGTCAAGCCCAACGGCAACGGCACCTTCCGGGTGACGCGCCGGGACAAGGGCACATTCGTGACGCTCGCCGGGCAGAGCCCAGGTGCGTGCGATGCCACCGGAAAGCACGGCAAGCTGCTCGTCGCGGGCGTGCACGGCAAGTTCCGCGGCTACCTGACCGGAACCGTCTCCGGCGGAACGTTCAACGCGAATGCCATCTGCGACGCCGCGTGCATCGGCGATACGTCGGCGTTCATCGCAGCGATCTTCCCCGGCGGGACCTTCACCTGCTTGCAGGGCTTCGCGGGCTGCAAGTTCAACTTCGAGTACGCCTCCCCCGCCAGATCCCTGCATTTCCACCACTGGCAGGACAAGGGGACGAACGGCGTCAGCGAGCAGTTCACGGGCGACATAGCCAGCTCCTAGGTTCGCGAAAGGGGGCCGCTGCAGCGGCCCCCTTCTGTTTCACTTTGCCGCGTGAATCCGCAGCGGCGAACAGCTCTGATCTCGATCGGCGCGGCAGTCGCGCTGATCGCGCTGAAGCTCGGGGCCGGTCTCGCCTCCCACAGCCTCGGCCTCGTCTCCGAGGCGGCGCACTCGGGAACCGACCTGATCGCCGCGCTGCTCACGTTCTTCGCGGTCGGCGTCGCCGTCCGCCCGGCCGACGTCTCGCACCAGTACGGGCATGGGAAGGCCGAGCACCTCAGCGCGCTCGCGGAGGCCTCGCTCCTCGTCCTGGCCAGTAGCTTCATTGCGTGGCGCGCGATCACGCACCTCGTCGGAAGCAGGGAGACGTCGGTGGAGGCGACCTGGTACGCGTTCGCCGTCATCGGCATCGTGATCGCGATCGATCTCAGCCGCACGCTCGTCAGCTGGCGCGCCTCGCGTGAGTACCACAGCGCAGCGCTCGGGGCCAGCGCGCTGCACTTCGGAAGCGACCTTTTCGGTTCAGTCGCCGTGCTGTTCGGGCTGATCCTGGTCCGCGCCGGGTATCCCCGGGCCGACTCGGCCGCCGCGCTGTTCGTTGCGGTGCTCGTCCTGCTCGCGGCCTCGCGTTTGATGAAGCGCAACATCGACGTACTGATGGATCGCGCGCCTGCGGACGCCGAGGCAGCCGCGATTGCGGCGATCGAGGGCATCGAGCCGGCGGTGACCTTGTCGCGCGTGCGCATGCGTCAGTCCGGCGCGCGTCAATTCGCAGACGTTGTCATCGCCGTCCCGCCGGAGGCGGCCGTCGGCCAGGGACACGCAGCCGCCGACCGCGTCGAGGCCGCCGTCCACAAGGCACTCCCGGGGAGCGACGTCGTCGTGCATGTCGAGCCCGCGCAGGACGAGGAGGCGATCCGCGACCGCGCGCACTCCGCAGCTCTTGGGGTTCCGGGCGTGCGCGAGGTGCACAACGTGAGCGTCCTGCACGTCGGACGTGGAACGGAGGTATCACTGCACCTGAAGCTTCCCGGCGAGCTGACGCTCGAGGAGGCACACGAGGTCGCGACGCAGGTCGAGCAGGCGATCAGGGTGGCCGCACCGGAGGTCGACTCGGTGCAGACACATCTCGAGCCGCTGGCGGAGGCCGGCGAGGGCCGTCGCATCGCGGACGATTCGGCCGAGCGCGATCTCGTCATGCGGATCGTCCGAGAGATCACCGGGCACGATGCGCGGGAGCTGAGGTTCCTGCGCACGGACGACGGGGTCGTCGCACACCTCACGCTCGGGCTCGAAGGTGGGAGCCGGTTGAGCGACGCGCACGCGCGCGCGAGCGAGATCGAGGAGCGGATCAGGCGCGTCCGGCCCGAGATCTCGGACGTGGTGGTGCACACCGAGCCGTGAGACTCTGCATGTTCACACCGCGCGAGCTGCAGCTCGAGCGCGGCTGGCCGGGGCTGATCCAAGGCGAAACCGTCATCCAGCTCGCGGCGCAGACGTTGCAGTCGTTCTTCACGGGCGGCGGCACGGCGCGGCACCACGGGGAATACCGGCTCGAGGACGTCCTCCTCCGCCCGCCCGTTCTGCACCCGCCCTCCGTGCGCGACTTCTACGCGTTCGAACAGCACGTGAAGACAGCGCGTGCGTCGCGCGGGCTCGACGTTCCGCAGGAGTGGTACGAGCTTCCGGTCTTCTACTTCTCCAATCCGGCCGCGATCTACGGGCCGGGTGATGAGATCCCCAAGCCGCCCGACACGAACGAGCTCGACTACGAGCTGGAGGTCGCGGCGATCATCGGCGCTGACGGGCGGATCGGCGGGTTCACGATCATGAACGACTGGTCGGCGCGCGACCTGCAGCGCGCGGAGATGCGGGTCGGGCTCGGGCCGTCGAAAGGGAAGGACTTCGCGACGAGTCTCGGCCCCGTCGTGGTGACGCCGGACGAGTTCGACGGCTCGAGCGGAACGATGCTCGCGCGCGTCAACGGCGAGCAGCGCTCGCGCGGCGACCTCGCCGACTTGCACCACTCGTGGGATGCGATCGTCGCGCACGCTGCCCGCAACACCCGACTGCTACCCGGCGACGTGCTGGGTTCCGGCACGGTCGGCACCGGGTGCATCCTCGAGCACGGCGACGGCCGCTGGCTGCAGCGCGGGGATGTTGTCGAGCTCGAGGTCGAGGGGATCGGTGTCCTGCGCAATACGATCGCTTGACTCTCACCCAAGGGGAGAAGGCAGCCTGAACGTCGTCATGGAGAACCTGATGCCGATCGGCGAGTTCGCCGCCGCGTCGCGGCTGTCGCAGAAGGCGCTGCGCTTGTACGGCGAGAACGGCCTGCTGCCGCCCGCCTGGGTCGATCCGGACAGCGGGTATCGCTATTACCGGCCCGAGCAGCTGCGGATTGCGACGTTGATCGCCTTGCTCCGACGCGCCGGGATGCCACTGGTCGAGATTCGCTCGTTCCTCCGCGATCCCACGGCCGAGTGCCTCGAGCGGTACGAGCGCGCAGTCGCGGACGAGTTCGCCGAACGGCGGCGGGTGCTCCGCTACGTCGAGCGGATCCTGAAGGAGGAGCCCATGTACGACGTCCTCACGAAGCAGGTTGACGAGCAACCGTATGTCAGCCGGACGAAGCACCTGTTCGTGCCCGAGCTCGAGCAGTTCATCGTCGACACGTTCCGCGAGCTGGGCAAGGACGGCGCGCAGGACCCTGGCTTCGTCCTCTACTACGGGCCGGTCAACCACGAGGAGGACGGTCCCGTCGAGGTCTGTGTGCCGCAGCCCGAGGGCGACAAGCGCTTGCCGGCCGGCGAGATCGCCTTCACCGAGATCAGCGGCGAGCAGTGCCGGTTCCCGGAGATCCTCGGCGCGTACGACGCCGTCTACCGCTGGATCAAGGAGCACGGCCGCGAAGCAGCCGGCCCGTCGCGGGAGATCTACTTCGCCGGTCCGCGCGGCGTCGAGCAGGTGCAGATTGCGGTGCCGCTGACCGAGTGAGATCACGCTAGCCCACGCGAATGCGGAGCTCCCCGGTAGGGGTGGAAAGCCGTAGCGCGAGCGTAGACTCGTCCGCGCATGGCGAGCCCTCACTTCGGAAACCTCGGCGATGTCTGGAAGCACGTCGCCCTGGCGGAGGCGCTTGCATCCGAGCGGCCCCTTAACTACTGGGAAACGCATGCTGGCTCCGCGAGCTACCTATTGAGCCATTCGCCGGCCCGCGACTACGGGGCCTACTATCTTCTTGAGGGCGGGCGCCGCAGCTCAATCCTCTCTCAGTCCCCCTACTATCAGGAGCTGGAGCGTTTCTCCCAGGACGACGAGCATCCGCCCAGCTACCCAGGCTCAGCGCTTCTCGCAGTGCGTCTCCTCCGCGACGGAGCCGACTACGTTCTGTGTGACATGGATACCGCCAGCGTCAGCTCGCTGAACCAAGCCGCGGCTGCGCTCGGTCTCAGCCACCGAGTCCGCTGCGCACGAAGAGACGGACTCGCAGTCATCCGCGAGACGAGCCACGAATACAAGGGAGACCCGGCGGACGTACTCGTCCACATCGATCCCTTCGACCCGGTCGTCGAGACCGAACCGGGTCTATCGGCTGTCAGCCTCGCTTCGGAACTAATCGAGAAAGGCTTCAAACTGATCTATTGGTACGGCTATGACACTCCCCGACAGCGGACGTGGCCGTGGCAAGCCCTGACTTGTCGCGGCGAATCCCGATGGTGCGGTGACCTCATCGTCCGATCGAACCTCGAAGGTGGCTCCCTCGCACCAATGTCCGACATCGGTCCGCTCATTGGGTGCGGCGTCCTCGGAGCGAACCTTCAGGTCGCGACCACCGCGGCGCTGAGTTCTCTCGGCCATGAACTCGTCTCGCTTTACGAAACATCTGTCCTTCCCCACCGCGGCACTCCCGGGGCACTCGACTTTCGTGAGATCACAGCGGAGCAGGTCGGGGGACATTCGTGAACTCAATGTCATTCTCGGCGGGTGGTGGCGTCCGCTGAGCGTCGCAGACTCGGGCGGCGGCGGCTGACTCGATTCCCGCATGTCGCCCGAAGGCTGACTTGCCAGCGTTGTGTCGCCGCC
>DATFTK010000170.1:0-3022 GCA_035262005.1 Gaiellaceae bacterium
TCGCCGCACGCTCGTTCCCGCTCGGGTGCTCGTCGAACCACGGCGTCAACAGCTGCGCCGAGACGAGGAGCGCCCCGCTCGCAAGCGCGAGCACGAAAGGGAAGCGCGTCAGCCGCCAGGCGCCGAGGCCGACGAGCGCCGTCGCGATCCCGACGCCGAAGCTGGAGCCGCTGAACTCCTCTAGCGGCGCGAAGAACCCGCTGTCGGGCCAGACGCCGGTCAGCCGGAGGAAGGCGATCGCGACGGCAGGGAAGACTGCCACAGTGAGGGCGGCGGCGAGGCCGCCCGGGACCCACCAGCCACGCCGCCGCAGCACGGCCGCTGACAGGGCGAAGCCGGCACCGAAGCCAAGCGCCGCCAGGAGGATCCAGAGCCCGCTCTGGCTCGACGGAATCGTGTCGATCAGCTCGTACACCGCGAAACCCAGCGCGTAGGCGCCGAAGTACCACAGGACGTTCGGCGGATCCATCCGCGCCGCAGGCCGCTCCACGGACTCGACAGTAGTACCTATGCTTGACGACATGGAAGGCAGCTTCGGTTTCCCGTTGGGCGGCGACCCTGAGGATCTCCTGCGCGGTCTGCGCGAGTTCGCCGAGCAGCAGGCGGAATCGGTGCAGGAGGCGCAGCGCGAGCAGTTCGCGACGTTGACCCTGAACACCGCCGTCGAGCTGACCGGCGCCGCGCTGTCCCAGATGCAGGTGCAGGGCGGCGCCGACGAGCAGGCCATCGCGCTGCGTGATGCTATGCGCGTGCTCTTCCCCGAGGCGGTCGCGCTCGTGAGCGCGGCTCGCCAGGGGTTCATGCGCGAGCGCTAGCCCGCCGCCCCGGCCGTAGAATCGCCGCCCGTGGCGATCTTCGACCGCGCGCTCGTCCGTTTGCTCCCGGCCGTGCCGCGCCCGGTCGTGCGGAAGCTGTCCGAGCGTTACATCGCCGGCCCTGAGCTCAAGGACGCGCGCGAAGCGGTTCGTCAGCTCAACGCAGAGGGGAAGGCGGCAACGATCGACGTCCTCGGGGAGGAGATCACGACCGAGGAGGAAGCGGCCGCGATCGTTCGTGCGTACCTGGACGTCTTCGCCGACATCGAGCGCTGCGGGCTGGACTCCGGCGTGAGCGTCAAGCTCACGGGCCTCGGGTTGAAGCTCGGCCACGACCTCTGCCGGGACAACCTGCGCACGGTCGTCGCGGACGCCGCGTCGCGTGGGAACTTCGTCCGGATCGACATGGAGGACTCGTCGACGACCGACGACACGCTGCACCTGTATCGCGAGCTGCGCGAGGAGGGCCACGACAACGTCGGCATCGTCTTGCAGGCGGTGCTGCGGCGGACGGCCTCGGATATCGCGGCCCTCGTCGACCTGAAGCCGAGCGTCCGACTCTGCAAGGGCATCTATCTCGAGCCGCCGGACATCGCCTACCAGGAGTACGAGGCGGTGCGCGCCTCGTACGTCCGCGCACTTGAGGAGCTGCTCGACGCAGGCTCGTACGTCGGCATCGCGACGCATGACGAGTGGCTGCTCGGGAAGGCGCGACGGATCGTGGCAGAGCGCGCACTCGGCCGGGACGAGTACGAGTTCCAGATGCTGCTCGGCGTGCGTCCCCGGCTCGGCGACGAGCTCGTCCGCGAGGGCCACCGTCTGCGCATCTACGTGCCGTTCGGTCGGCACTGGTACGAGTACTCGCTGCGCCGCCTGCAGGAGAACCCGAGCATCGCCGGCTACGTCGCGACCGACACGCTCGGTCGCCTCATCGGGCGAAACGGCTCGTAGTGCGTGTGGTCACATCGAACGAGTCGGCGCCGCAAGCGGTGCCTTGGTGATCTGGGCGCGCGCTGACGGCTGCCGGGTCTGGGACGAGCACGGCCGCGAGTACATCGACCTGACGGGCGGCTTCGGCGTCGCCGTGCTTGGACACGGCAACCCGGAGATCCGAGCGGCGGTCGCGCACGCTCCTGTCGTGCACGCACTCGGCGACCTCGCCGAAGCCGAGGCCACGCAGCGGCTGCGCAAGGCGCTGCCCTGGTCCGCGAAGCTGGGGGTCACCGGCGAGGACGCTGTCGAGATCGGCCTCCGCACGGGTCTGCTCGCCACGGGCAACGCCGGCATCGTGGCGTTCGACGGCGCGTATCACGGCACCGGCTTGCTCGCGCTCGCGGCGACCGGGCTCGAACGCTTCCGCGAGCCATTTGCGCCCTGGCTGCCTGGGCCGGTGCATCGGCGTCCGTACGGCGAGGATCCCGGCGAGCTGCCGGCTGACACGGGCGTCGTCATCGTCGAGCCCGTGCAAGGGCGTGCAGGCTCGCGCGTGCCGCCAGACGGCTTCCTGCAGACGTTGCGCGCGCGCTGCGACGAGACCGGTGCGCTGCTCGTCGTCGACGCGATCTTCACCGGGCTCGGCCGGCTGGGGGAGATGTGGCCCGGCGCGGAGGTCGCCGACGTGCTGTGCGTCGGGAAGGCGCTCGGCGGCGGGCTCCCGCTCTCCGCGGCGCTGTTCGTGCGGCGCGAGCTCGAGGACGTCTGGAGCCTCGGCGTCGAGGACGTCTACACGCACACGCACAGCGGGAATCCGCTCGCGTGCGCGGGCGCCCTCGTCGTGCTCCAGGAGGTGCCGAAGCTGCTGCCGCGCGTGCGAGAGCTGTCAGAGCGGTTCGCCGCGGCAGGCTGGGACGGAGCCGGGCTCCTGCGCGTTGCACGCAAGGATGCGGCCGAGGCTTGGGCCGCCGGCGTCCTCACGATCCCGGTCGGCAATCGCAGCCAGGCGGCGCCGCCGTTCACGCTGACACACGACGAGCTCGACGAAGCGTTCGCGCGACTCGCCCGCTGAGGCGCTATGCCCGCTGGGCGTAAAGCAGGAACGTCCCCGGAACACGCGCGTCGTGGCGGCGCCAGTTCTCGTTGCGGGCGGGATATTCCTCGAGCGCGCGCACCGTGAATCCGTTCCGAGCGACCGAGGTCACGATCTGCCCGAGCCGGCGTGAGCCCGGGTCGAAGTAGCTCTCGCGCCAGTGCATGAGCCCGTCGACGAC
>DATFTK010000171.1:0-3952 GCA_035262005.1 Gaiellaceae bacterium
AGGAGAGGTACCGCGGCGCGAGCGGTGCGATCGGATTCGTCTCGGGCGGTCACTTCGTCGCGCGCGTGCAAGGCTCGTTCGGCCATCCGAACCAGTACGGCGGGTTTTTGGCGTTTCTGATCCCGGTTGCTGCGCTGCTCGCGCTCTCGAGCGCCGTGCCGCGGTGGATGAGGATCGTCGCCGGCACCGCGGTCATCCTCGGCCTTCCGGCGCTCGTGTTCTCGTACGCGCGCGGAGCGATCTTGGCGCTGGCAATCGCATCGCTCGTGTGGTGCGGGCTCCGCCGACCCAAGCTCGCGATCGTCGCAGTGCTCGCCGTGGTCGCAGTGGCGATCTTCTTCACGCCGTCCGCGCTGCGCCAGCGCTTCAATCCGCAGGCGGGCCAACAGGATGTCCCGCTCCGCGCAGACATCTGGGGCGGTGCGGTCGACATCTACACGCGTCACCCTGTGCTCGGCGTCGGGCTCGGAAACTTCTCCACCGCCTACGCGTCCTTGCCGTCGACGCTTGCGAACGCGTCGCAGCGGCGTCTGCTCAACCAGCACGGGCTGATCGTCCCGCCGAACGCGCAGAACCTCTATCTCGGGGTGCTCGCGGAGGAGGGGATCGTCGGCCTGGCGGTCTTGACGCTGCTCGGCATCGTGTCCGCTCGGATCGTCTGGCTCGGCATCAGGGTGCGTGACGGCGCCGGGCGCGCCGTCGCGATCGGCCTCGGGGCGAGCCTGATCGTCCTCGCGATCCACGGAATCTTCGAGGTGATGCTGTTTTCCGAGCTCGCGTTCCCACTTTTCGGCCTGCTCGCGGTCGTCGCAGGCTTCGTGGCGCTTGATCGTGCGAAAACGGACCAGGCGCCGCCTCTTCAGCCGGCTCCAGCCGGTGCCGAAGACACCGTTAGAAGTCCGTAAAGCCGGGGGACATAGCCGCCGCCACCTGGGCTACGATGACCCTCCCGGCTAGGAAGGAAGGCAGCACTTGTTCGAACGCTTCACAGAACGGGCCCGGCAAGTCGTCGTTCTGGCGCAGGACGAGGCCCGGGCACTCAAGCACAACTACATCGGCACGGAGCACATCCTGCTCGGCCTGTTGCGCGAAGAGGAAGGTCTTGCGGCCCGCGTGCTCGAGTCGCTCGACATCACGGTCGAAGAGGTGCGCGCGCAGGTCGCCCGCATCGTCGGTCAGGGCGACGAGGTCACGACCGGCCAGATCCCGTTCACGCCGCGCGCGAAGAAGGTGTTGGAGCTCGCGCTGCGCGAAGCGCTCAGCCTCGGCCACAACTACATCGGCACCGAGCACATCCTGCTCGGGCTCGTGCGCGAGAACGAGGGTGTCGCGGCACGCATCCTGCTCGACTTCGACGCCGACGCCGACAAGATTCGCAACGAGATCATCCGCATGCTCTCCGGCCCAGGCCGCCGCCAGCAGGGCGGCGCCGCGGCACCGGGCGAGAAGGCGAAGAGCTCGAAGCTGCTCGACCAGTTCGGCCGGAACTTCACGAAGCAGGCCGGCGAGGGGAAGCTGGATCCGGTCGTCGGGCGCCAGACCGAGATCGAGCGGATCATGCAGATCCTCTCCCGCCGCCAGAAGAACAACCCGGTGCTGATCGGCGAGCCGGGCGTCGGCAAGACCGCCGTCGTCGAAGGCCTCGCGCAGCGCATCGCGAACGGCCAGGTGCCCGAGCTGCTGAAGGGAAAGCAGATCTACTCGCTCGACCTCGCCGCGCTCGTCGCCGGATCGAAGTACCGAGGCGAGTTCGAAGAGCGGCTGAAGAAGGTCATGAAGGAGATCCAGCAGCGCGGCGACATCATCCTGTTCATCGACGAGCTGCATAACCTCGTCGGCGCCGGCGCCGCCGAGGGCGCGATCGACGCTGCGTCGATCCTGAAGCCGGCGCTCGCTCGCGGCGAGCTGCAGACGATCGGCGCGACGACGCTCGACGAATACCGCAAGTACCTCGAGCGCGACGCAGCGCTCGAGCGCCGCTTCCAGCAGATTCGCGTCGACGAGCCGTCGGTCGACGACACCGTGCAGATCCTGCGCGGCCTGCGCGACCGCTACGAGGCGCACCACCGCTGCAAGATCTCCGATGAGGCGTTGCACGCCGCGGCGTCGCTCGCTGACCGTTACATCCAGGACCGCCATCTGCCGGACAAGGCGATCGACCTCATCGACGAGGCCGGCTCGCGCATGCGCATCCGCACGATGAGCGCGCCGCCGCGCTACCGCGAGCTCGAGGAAGAGATCGAGAAGGTCCGCAAGG
Source organism: Gaiellaceae bacterium (assembly GCA_035262005.1). Lineage (GTDB taxonomy): Bacteria > Actinomycetota > Thermoleophilia > Gaiellales > Gaiellaceae > 3-1-20CM-4-69-9. The sequence goes on from DATFTK010000171.1 coordinate 2,258, forward strand.
ACAAGGAAGACGCGATCGAGAACCAGGAGTTCGAGAAGGCGGCGTCGCTGCGCGACAAGGAGCGCAAGTTGACGCAGAAGAAGCGCGAGCTCGAGGAGAACTGGCGCCAGAACGAGGCCGAGTCCGAGCAGCCAGAGGTGGGCGAGGACGAAATCGCCGACATCGTCTCGATGTGGACGGGCATCCCCGTCTTCAAGCTGACCGAGGCCGAGTCGGCGCGCCTCACGCGCATGGAGGACGAGCTGCACAAGCGCGTCATCGGGCAGGAGGAGGCGATCGTCGCCGTATCCCGCTCGATCCGCCGCGCCCGCGCCGGGATCAAGGATCCGAAGCGCCCGACCGGCTCGTTCATCTTCCTCGGCCCGTCAGGCGTCGGGAAGACCGAGTTGGCGCGCACCCTCGCCGAGTTCCTGTTCGGCGACGAGGACGCGATGATCCAGGTCGACATGTCGGAGTACATGGAGAAGCACTCCGTCTCCCGGCTCGTCGGCTCGCCCCCGGGCTACATCGGCTACGACGAGGGTGGCCAGCTGACGGAGGCCGTGCGCCGCAAGCCGTACTCGGTGCTGCTGCTCGACGAGATCGAGAAGGCGCACCCGGACGTCTTCAACATCCTGCTCCAGATCCTGGAGGAGGGGAAGCTCACCGATGCCCAGGGCCGTCGCGTCGATTTCCGCAACACGATCATCGTCATGACCTCCAACATCGGCGCCGCCCAGATCTCGAAGAACGTCGGGCTCGGCTTCTCGATGGGCGACGACACGGGCATGTCGTATGACGACATGAAGAACCGCGTCATGGGCGAGTTGAAGAAGGTCTTCCGCCCCGAGCTGCTAAACCGCATCGACGAGGTGATCGTCTTCCACAAGCTGACGAAGGAAGAGATCCTCAACATCGTCGATATCCAGATGAAGCGCGTCCGCGAGCAGATGGCGACGCACGACGTCGCAATCGAGCTGACGGACGAGGCGAAGGAACTGCTCGTCGAGAAGGGCTACGACCCGGCCATGGGCGCCCGCCCGCTGCGCCGTGCGATCCAGCGTGTGATCGAGGACCCGCTCGCCGACTTCGTCCTCGGCCGGACTCTCGAGCCGGGCTCGACGATTCTCGTCGCACGCAAGGGCGACACCGACGAGGTCGACATGACGGTGATCCCGGGCGAGGTCACGCCGGAGAAGGTCACCGTTCCGCCGGAGCAGCCCGCCGACGAGGCGGACGAGCTGACCGCGGAATAGCTCCGCTATTCCGAGGTGGGGTACGGCGCTGCGCGCGGAGCGCCCATGGGCCGAGCCCATGGGCTCTTAGGGCGTCGGCGAATGTCAGCAACCGTCCGCGTGCCGGTGGCCTTCGGCCATCGGCACGCGGATCAGTTCGCCTCCGCGTAAGACGTCCGGCTTACGCTCCGGCCTTTAGAGGGTCTGACCCCGGAGGGGTCTGACCCCAGCCTTTGACTAACGTGCCGGTCGTGCGAAGGGTCCTCCGCGACGGCAGCTCAGGGAACGAGCAGTTGCTGCTGCACGCGCGGCGCCGGCCGGCAGCCGTGCGTGTTGTCGCAACGACGTTGTCCGTCGTCGCCGGCGCTGGCCTCGCCGTCCTGACGCTGCCGGCGGCGGACCACTTGCAGGACAACGTCACCTTGCACGCGGGTTTCGACGGTGACTAGGCGGCCTGACCCCAGCCTCTGACGTGCGGCCG
>DATFTK010000172.1:0-6458 GCA_035262005.1 Gaiellaceae bacterium
GCGACGACCTGCGTGACCGTCGTCTCGTGCCCCTGGCCCTGGTTCATCGAGCCGGTCGTGACCACGACCTTGCCCGTCAGATGCACTCGGACGTTCGCGCTCTCCCACATCGCCGCGCCCCAGCCCTCGCCGACCGCACCGATCCAGGCCGACGGGGCGGCGCCGCAGATCTCGACGTACGTCGAGAAGCCGATCCCGAGGTAGCGGCCTTCCGCGCGGGCGGCCTGCTGCTCGAGCCGGAAGTCGTCGTAGCCGACGATCTCGAGCGCCCGCTTCAGCGCCTTCTCGTAGTCGCCGGTGTCGTACTTCAGCCCGCGGAGGATGCCCGGGTCGTAAGGGAACGCGTCCGGCGGGATGAAATTCCGCCGCCGCACCTCGACCGGGTCGATGTCGAGCTCACGCGCAATGAGGTCGACGGCCCGCTCGATGACGTAGGTCGCCTCCGGCCGGCCGGCGCCGCGATAGGCGTCGACCATTGCGGTGTTCGTGTAGACCCCGAGCACCTGGCAGTGGATGTTCGGGATGCGGTAGCTGCCCGACAGCATCCGCCCGTACAGCGTCGTCGGGATGCCCGGCGCGATCGTCGACAACACTCCGCCGAGGTTCGCGTACGTCTTCGCGTCGAGCGCGGTGATCGTCCCGTCGCGCTTGGCGCCGGCGCGCAGGTACGTCACGTGGTCGCGGCCGTGCGTCGTCGCGACGTAGTTCTCGCGGCGGCTCTCGACCCACTTCACCGGCCGTCCGAGCTTCTCCGCGAGCGCCGCCATCAGCACGTACTCGGGATAGAGGTAGATCTTCGTGCCGAAGCCGCCGCCGATCCGCGGACTGATGCAGCGGATCTTCGTCTCGGGGATCCCGAACACGAACGCCGTCATCAGCAGCCGCATGATGTGCGGGCACTGCGACGTCATCCAGACCGTGTACTCGTCCGTCGCCGGGTCGAAGCTCGCCGCCGAACCGCGCACGTCCATCGGCGTCGGCACGAGCCGCTGGTTGACGAGGCGCTGCTCGACGATCACGTCCGCCTCAGCGAGCGCCCGCTCCGTCGCCTCGGCGTCGCCGACGTGCCAGTCCATCACGATGTTCCGCTCGGCGACTTCGTGCAGCTGCGGCGCGCCCTCCTTCACCGCCTCCTCGACGTCGACGACGACCTCGAGCGGCTCCCAGTCGACCTCGATCAGCTCGAGCGCGTCCTCCGCGGCGGCCCTCGTCTCCGCGACGACCGCGGCGACACCCGCGCCGGTGAAGGCGACGTGGTCGATTTCGAGCGCGCGCGGCGTCGCGACGAAGTTCTCGACGCCGCCGGCCTGCCACGCGCACGGCAGCGGCGGCAGGTGTTCGAAGTCGTTGCCGGTGTAAACCGCGACCACGCCCGGCGCCGCCTCCGCCTTCGCCGTGTCGATGACCTTGATCCGCGCGTGGGCGTACGGCGAGCGCAGGATCGCGACGTGAGCCATCCCGGGCAGCTTCAGATCGTCGATGTACTTCGCGGTCCCGGTGATCATCCCCGGGTCCTCGACGCGCTTCATGCGCGCACCGATCAGACCCTCTGTCTTCTCTTCGACCTGGGTCGCCATCTCAGCTCACCGCCGCTTCGTGCATTGCCTCGACGATGTGCTGGTAGCCGGTGCAGCGGCAGATGTTGCCCTCGAGCCCGCGGCGGATCTCGGCATCGGTGAGCCGATCGCCGTTCGTGCCGAGCAGCTCGACGCCGGCCATGATCATCCCCGGGGTGCAGAAGCCGCACTGGAGCGCGTGCCGCTCCCAGAACGCCTCCTGCAGCGGATGCAGCTGGCCGTCGTGCGCGAGCCCCTCGATCGTCGTCACCTCGCAGCCGTCGGCCTGGACGGCGAGGACGGTGCAGGACTTGACCGCGTGTCCGTCGAGATGGATCGTGCACGACCCGCAGACGGACGTGTCGCAGCCGATCTTCGTACCCGTGAGCCCGAGCTCGTCGCGGAGGTAGTCCACGAGCAGCGTGCGCGGCTCGACCTCCGTCTCGTGCCGAACGCCGTTGACGGTAAGCGCAATCGGTATCAACGCATGCCTCCTCTCAGACAGGCGCCGCCTGGAACTTCTTGCGGCAGTGCGCACTGCAGAAGTAGTAGGTCGTGCCGTCGTGCTCGAGCGTGTGCTCGGCGCCGACGACCGCGACCGACATGCCGCAGATCGGGTCGGTGGCGTACTCGACGAGCACGTCCTCCGACCGCGTGTGCCGCCAGGCCACCAGCTCCGCCAGGATGGCGACGGCGATCTCCTCCTGGGACGAGGGCCCGAGATCGAGCCCGGCGGGCGAGCGCACGCGCGCACGCGCCTCCTCGTCCAGCCCCAGCGACGCCGCTCGCTTCGCGCTCGCGACGAGCCCGATGTACCCCGCGTCGCCCGCCAGAGCCGACTCGAGCGCGACCTCGTCGTCACGCCCCATCGACGCGATCACGACCGCGTCGGCGCCGGCGATCTCGCTCGTCACGCGCCAGCCGAGCACGCCCGCGAGCTCGCGCAGCGTGCGCGCCGCCGGCGCATCGCCGACAACGGCAAGCGACAGCGCCGGCAACTGGGGCTCGATCAAGACCTCGACCGCGCCCTCCGAGGCGCAGCGGCTCTCGATCCGCTCGCGCCGCACGCCGCCATCCGCGAGCGCCGCGAGCGAGAGGCGCACGACCTCGGGCTCCGTGCAGGCGCCGCCGACCCAGCCGTGCAGCTCGCCGTCGCCCGTGACGAGCGCGCGGTCGCCCACGCGTGCCGAGGAGGGTCGCTCGACGCCGACGACAGTCGCGAGCGCAAACGGCGTCCCCTCGGCAGCCAGACGGCCGGCCTCGACGAGCGCGTTCACTCCGCTAGGCCCACCTCGTTCAGCGCCTGCCAGACCTTGTCGGGCGTGAGCGGCATGTCGATGTTGCGCACGCCGGCGTGCGCGAGCGCGTCGATCACCGCGTTGACGTACGCGGCCGGGGAACCGACGGTCGCTGACTCGCCGACGCCCTTCGCGCCGATCGGATGGTGCGGCGACGGCGTCACCGTCTCGCCCAGCTCGAACGCGGGCGTCTCCCACGAGCCGGGGAGCAGGTAGTCGGTGAAGTTGGCGCCGATGCAGTTGCCGTCCTCGTCGAAGGTGATCAGCTCCATCGCGGCCATGCCGTAGCCCTCGGTCAGGCCGCCCATGATCTGGCCCTCGACGATCATCGGGTTGATGCGCGTGCCGCAGTCGTCGACCGCGACGACCTTCTTCACGTCCCACGCGCCCGTTCCGCGGTCGACTTCGACCACGACCGCATACGTCCCGAAGGGATAGGTCATGTTCGGCGGGTCGTAGTAGTTCGTCGCCTCGAGCCCGGCCTCCATCCCCTCGGGCATGTCGGTGTAGGCGGCGAAGGCGATCTCCTGGATCGTCTTCGCCCTGTCGGGCGCGCCCTTGACCGCGAAGCCCTCGCCCGACCATTCGAGGTCGTCCTCGGCCGCTTCGAGCAGGTGCGCGGCGAGTTTGCGCGCCTTGTCGCGCACCTTGCGCGCCGCCACCGCAGTGGCGGCGCCGGCGACGGGCGTCGAGCGGGACGCGTAGGTGCCGAGGCCGTACGGTGTGTTGTCGGTGTCGCCCTCCTGGACGGTGATGTCCTCGGGCGGGATGCCGAGCTCCTCGGAGACGATCTGCGCGAACGTCGTCTCGTGGCCCTGACCCTGCGACTTCACCCCGAGCTTCAGGATCGCCTTCCCCGTCGGGTGCACGCGCAGCTCCGCGGAGTCGAACATCTTGATCCCGATGATGTCGTACTGCCGGCTCGGCCCTGCGCCGACGACCTCGGTGAACGAGGCGAGGCCGATCCCGAGCAGCCGACCCTCCTTGCGCACGTTCTTCTGCTCCTCGCGCAACTCCGTGTAGCCGACCCGCTCGAGCGCCTGGTCGAGCGCGGGTTCGTAATTGCCGGAGTCGTACTCGAACCCGGTCGCCGACGTGTACGGGAACTTCTCCGCCGGGATGAAGTTCCTCCGCCGCAGCTCGGCGGGATCGATGTCCAACTCGTAGGCGGCCGTCTGCACGAGCCGCTCGATGAAGTACGACGCCTCGGTGACGCGGAACGAGCAGCGGTAGGCGACGCCGCCGGGCGCCTTGTTCGTGTACGCGCCCTCGGTGACGACGTGCGCGGCGGGAATGTCGTACGAGCCGGTGACGATGTGGAACAGGCCGGCCTTGAACTTCGACGGCTGCGCGTCGGCGAACGCGTAGCCCTGGTCGGAGAGCATCTTCACGCGCAGGCCCGTCATTGTCCCGTCGTCCTTCAGCGCCAGCTCGCCGTCCATGTAGAAGTCGCGCGCGAAGCCCGTCGAGATCAGGTTGCCGGTGCGGTCCTCGATCCACTTGACCGGCTTCCCGAGCAGCAGCGACGCCGCTGTCGCGACGACGTAGCCGGGATAGACGGGCACCTTGTTGCCGAAGCCGCCGCCGATGTCGGGCGAGATGATCTGGATGTTCTGCTCCGGCAGCCCCGCGACGAGCGCGAACACCGTGCGGTGCGCGTGCGGCGCCTGCGACGTCATGTAGATCGTCGCCTTGCCGGTGGCCGGATTCACATCCGCGACACAGCCGCAGCACTCGAGCGGCGCGGGATGGCAGCGCGGGTAGTGCGTGACGAGCCGGACGACCTTGTCCGCATCGGCAAACGCCTGCTCTGTCGCGTCGGCGTCACCCGCCTCCCAGTGGTAGACGTGGTTGTCGGTCTGGCCGTCCTTGTCGTCGCGGATGACCGGCGCGCCGTCCGCGAGCGCCGCCTGCGGCGTCGTGATCACCGGGAGCGGGTCGTAGTCGACGTCGATCAACTCGAGCGCGTCGTGCGCGACGTACGGATCGTCTGCGATCACGCACGCGACCTCCTGGCCCTGCATGCGCACCTTGTCGGTCGCGAGCACCGCCTGGGTGTCGCCCGAGAGCGTCGGCATCCACGCGAGCTTGTGCTCGGCGAGCAGGTCGCCGGTGACGACGACCACGACGCCGGGGAGCTCCATCGCACGGGACGTGTCGATCGAGTTGATCGTGGCGTGCGCGTACGGGCTGCGCAAGATCGCCATGTACAGCATCCCGGGCAGCGTGATGTCGTCGATGTAGTTGCCCCTGCCGCGGATGAAGCGCGCGTCCTCCTTGCGCTTGACGCTCCGCCCCAGCCAGCCCTTGTGCTCTGACTCGACCGCAGTCATGAGGCCTCCTTCATCTTCGCGGCGGCCCACTGCACCGACTTGACGATGTTCTGGTAGCCCGTGCAGCGGCAGATGTTCCCGGAGAGCGCCCAGCGGATCTCCTCCTCCGTCGGGTCGGGGTTCTCCTCCAGCAGGGCGGCGCTCGCGAGCATCATCCCTGGCGTGCAGAAGCCGCACTGGAGGCCGTGCTCCTCGTGGAAGCCCTGCTGAATCGGGTGCAGCTCGGCACCGTTCGCGAGGCCCTCGACCGTCTTCACCTCGCGGCCGTCGACCTGGACGGCGAAGTGCGTGCACGACTTGGTCGGAGTCCCGTCGACGAGCACCGTGCACGCGCCGCAGTGGCTCGTGTCGCAGCCGACATGGGCGCCGGTGAGGCCGAGCTTCTCCCGCAGCAGGTGGACGAGCAGCAGCCGCGACTCGACCTCGAGTGAGTGCTCCTCGCCGTTGACGGTCACGGTGATCGTGTACGTCGTCGGCTTGGTCTCGGTGATCACGATGGGATCGCCTCCTTCGCCGTGTGCAGGCCGCGGGCGGTGAAGATGCGGACGACGTTGCGCTTGTACTCCTCGGTACCGCGAAAGTCGTCTTGGGGCTCGGCCCCCTCCGCTGCGAGTCGAGCCGCCTCGTCGATCGCCTCGTCGTCGAGGGCACGGCCGACGAGCGCCTGCTCGGCCGCTTCGGCCCGCAGGTTCGTCGCGCCGACGCCGGTCAGTGCGATGCCGGCCTGGTCGACCGTCCCGTTCGCCATCGCGACGTGCACCGCGACGCCGGCCGTCGCGAAGTCGCCGACCTTGCGCTCGAGCTTCAGATAGGTGCCGGCCGAGCGCGCCGGCGTCGGTACACGGATCTCGGTGATCAGCTCGTTCGGCTGCAGCGCGGTCATGAACGGGCCGAAGAAGAACTCGTCGATCGGGATCGTCCGCTCGCCGTCGGCGCTGCGCACGACGAGCTCGGCTCGCAGCGCCAGCAGGGCCGAGCCCCAGTCGCCCTGCGGGTCGGCGTGCGCGACCGACCCGGCGACTGTGCCGAGGTTGCGCACGATCGGATCGGAGATCAGCGGCGCAGCAGCTCCGAGCGCGCCGTACTTGCTCTTCAGCAGATCAGAGTGCTCGCAGGTCTTGTGGCGCACGAGCGCACCGATGCGCAGCGAGCCGTCCTCCTCCGCGAGCGTGTCCAGCCCGTCGATGCGGTTGATGTCGACAAGTGCCGCCGGAGCCGCAATGCGCAGCTTCATCACCGGGATGAGGCTCATGCCTCCGGCCAACACCTTC
>DATFTK010000173.1:0-10141 GCA_035262005.1 Gaiellaceae bacterium
GGAGTGGGCCACGCCTCGTTTTCCATCACCGAATTATGCGTGGAGATCGGCCGGAGCGTGGGGATCGGTCAGCCTGCAGCTTCCGCGCGCCAGAGGCCGCGGATCGCCCAGACGGAGAAGAAGATGAGGAGGCCGAAGAGAATCGCAAACGCAATCAACGTCTTATCCGGTGAGCCGGAGATCAATCCACGTCCTTCCTCGAGCAGCGGCGTGATCGGGTTCACCCGGGCGACGGCGTGCAGCCAGCCCTGCAGCAGCGCGAGCGGGACGTAGACCGGAGCGAAGAAGAGGAGAATGAAGACCGGCATCTGAATCACGGGGAATGCCTGCTGCGTCCGCAGCCGCATCGCCACGCCAGCCGACCACAGCGTGCCGACGATGCTGAGGAAGAAGCCAAGTGTGTACAGCGCGAACAGGTCGACGCCGTCGCCGCCGATCTTCATCTGGGCTGCGAACGCGACGCCGGTCACGACGACGATGACGGTGATCCAGCGCACAAGCCCGGCGATGGCGTAGCCGATCACGATTCCGAGTCGGTTCGGCGCGGCAAGCATCAGCCGGCGCATGAAGCCCGTCTCGAAGTCGCGCGCGATGCCGAAGCCGGTGAAGACGCCGGAGAAGGCGGCCGACTGCAACAGCACGAAGACGAACTGGAACGCCGTGTAGCCGAGCGGGAAGTCGAACCCCGGCACCTCGGTGATCCGGGAGAGCCCGCCGACGAATGCGGTGAAGAAGAAGAGCGGGAACAGCAGCGACGGCAGCAGGAACGACGGGTTCGTGAAGAAGTTGTGCACCTGCCGCCACGCGACGCCCCTCGCCACATTCACAAGATCTCTCACGAGCGCGCCATCCTCTGGATCAGCGCGTGCGTCGCGAGCGTGAAGCCGGCGAGCGAGATGCCGATCGCGACCGCGAAGGCGAGGAGGATCGGCTCCCAGTGCCAGTCGTAGATCACGAGCGAGCGGACGCCTTCGATCAGGTACGAGACCGGGTTCACCGTCGCGACCCACCGGAACCAGTCGGTCTCGATCAGGTTGCGCGGGATGTTCATCGACGACAGGAACAGGAAGACGAAGAAGACCGGGAACAGGCCCTGCACCGCCTCGGTCGAGCCGGTGCGGAGCGCCGCCCACGTGCCGAACGAGGCGAACGCGAGTGCGATCGCCGCCTCCAGCAACAACAGCATCAACCAACCGGCGGGGCCGGTCGCGAGGCGCACGCCGAACGCATAGCCGACGACGAGGTAGAAGACGGCCTGGATCAAGGCGATCGTGAGCAGGCCGCCCAGTTGCCCGACGAGGAGGACGATGCCGCGCACCGGCGTCAAGGCGAGGCGGTTGAGGAAACCGGTCTGGATGTCACGCGCGAACTCGACGTTCGCGTTCACCGTCGCAAGCAGCGCACCCTGGATGAACGGCACCGCGATCGCGAAGGCGACGAACGAGTCGGTCGGGAATCCAGGCAGCCGTGTCTCCGACTTGAGGCCGCCGGAGTTCACGGCGAAAAGCAGCATCGGGAAGATCAGCGGGAAGACGACGTTCGCGGGTTGACGGGCCGTGCGGATGACAGCACGGCGGCCGAGCGTCGCGGCCTGGAGCACCGCGATCTCCATCAGCCCGCTGCGGCCTCCTCCGGCTCCCGGTCGCCCGAGCCCTCGAGGTGCCGCCCCGTCTTCGCGAGGAAGACGTCGTCGAGGGTCGGCTCGTGGATCTGCAGGTGCGAGATGCGCAGGTTCTCCGCATCGAGCGCGCGGACGATCTGCGCGACGTCGCCGTCGTTCGCTGCAAGCTGCACCGCGACGGCCTGCGGGCCGAACCCGGTCGTGGGCGTGCCGAAGCGTTCGAGCACTGCGGCGACCGCGCCCTTCTGCAAGAGATCCGCCGGCACGGCCTCGATCGTCGAGCGCGAGATCTCGGCCTTGAGCTGGTCCGGTGTCCCCTCGGCCACGATGTGCCCGTGGTCGATGATCCCGACGCGGTCGGCGAGCACGTCCGCCTCTTCCAGGTACTGCGTCGTGAGGAAGACGGTGACGCCGTCCTCTTTCGCCAGTCGACCGACCTCCTCCCAGAGCGCAGTCCGGCTCTGGATGTCGAGGCCCGTCGTCGGCTCGTCGAGGAACAGGATGCGCGGACGGTGGACGAGCGCCAGCGCGAGATCGAGCCGGCGCTTCATCCCTCCTGAATACGTGCGGATCTTCCGGTCGGCGGCCTCAGTCAGCCCGACGCGGTGCAGGAGCTCGGCACTTCGCTCCTTGCGCTCCTCGCCCGTGATCCCGTGCATCGTCGCCTGCAGGCGCAGGTGCTCGCGCCCGGTCAGGTACGGATCGAGCGCCGCTTCCTGCAGTGCCGCGCCGATCGTCTTGCGCACCTGGGGACCTTCGTGGACGACGTCGTAGCCGCCGACGGTTGCAGTGCCTGCGGTCGGCGGGAGCAGCGTCGTGAGCATGTGCACCGTCGTCGACTTGCCGGCGCCGTTCGGGCCGAGGAAGCCATAGATGTCGCCCGGGTCGACGCGCAGGTCGATGCCGTCGACGGCGCGCGGGCCTTTCTTGAAGTCCCGGACCAGTCCGTGAGCCTCGATGCTGTTTTCGCGAGGGGTGACCAACCCCTCTGAGGCTACCCGTGCGCGGATTCGCGCCGAAGCACGGAAGCGACCGCCGTCAGCGCGACACGCGTCTCGTGCAACTCCGGCTCCCGTGTCGTGAGACGCTGCAGGGCCAGGCCTGGCAGCAACACGATGCGCGCAAGCCGGCGCGAGCCCTGCACCAGCAGCCACAGCTCCATCGTGAGCGCGAGCGCCAGCACGGAGACGGTGAGCGGTGTGAACGCCGTCGCTGGAAGCGGCCACAGGCGGCCGCCGAGCACCGCCACCGGCATCAGCAGCGCCGCAAAGTTCGTGCCGCAGCGCAGGGAGAAGCGCGACGGGCAGGCGACGCCGTTCCACGTGTCGACGAGGCGTCGTTCCTCGGCCGCGGCGATCGCACGGTGCTCGGCGCCGTGGAGGTAGAGGGTGCGGCCGCGCAGCAGCCACCCCAGCAGCGCCAAGGTGATGACGGCGCCGAGGGCGAGACCGACCCAGTGCGGGACGAACACGAGCGCAAGCGGGGCGAAGACCGCGACCAGCAGGAAGAGCCGTTCGCGACCGCGCGCGACACCCGCGCGCCTGAAGAGCGGCGAGAGCGACGCGGCGAGTCGAACCAGGCCGCGGGCGAACGGAACGGCGTGCAGCGCACGAGGCGTCTGCGGCATGTTCCCCTCTCGCAGGCTGCCGTCCACGCCCGCGTACGCCCAGTAACGCTCGCTGACGATCACGACGCCATGCGAACGGGCCATCCCGCCGAGGCGCGGCGAAGAGGTGGCATCGGCCAGCTCGAGGCGGCCGAGGACGGCGGCGTCATCCACCCAGCCATGATCGCCAGACGAAAGCCGCCCGGCAAGTGCCGGGCGGCCCATGGTTCAGTGGTGTAGGTCCTAGTGGGTTACCAGTAGCCGCGCGAAAAGAATCCAAGCAGCGCGAGCACGAGGACCACGATGAGAATGATCCAGAGAATGCTCATGCTCTCGTGTTGCTTCCCTTTTGGGTTAGTCAACCAGGCGGAGTAGGTCTCCGCAGGTGTTCAACGGCAAAGCAGCGCCATTCGGTACGGGTGGCCGAAGTCGTCACTCCGGTCGCTCGTCACCGGTTCGACCCCGGATTGCAGCAAGATCGCTCCCCCGGTCCTGTCTTCTTTGACAACACTTCAAGGAGATGAACGACTTGCTCCTCTGCGAGCTGCACGCACACACGACGTGGAGTGACGGTCATCTGACGCTTTCGGAGCTGATCGACCTCTACGGCGCAAACCGCTTCGACGTTCTCTGCGTCACCGACCACTGCGTCCGGCTCGACGATCCGATGCCGACCGCCGTCGACCGCTGGACCTGGCCAGCGTACGCCGCCGCGATTCGCGCAGAGACAGTGCGCGCGCGCGACGAGTACGACCTCGTGCTCGTTCCCGGCCTCGAGCTCACGGACAACTGCGACGACCCGGAGCTCTCGACGCATGCGCTCGCACTCGGGCTCGACGAGCACGTCGCCGTCGACGGCGGCATCGTCGAGGCGCTCGAAGCGGCAAACGATCTCCGCGCCGCCGTCGTGGCGGCGCACCCGTACTCACCCGACGACCTGACATCGTTGCGGGCGACCCGGCGCATCGCGCGCGAGCCGGACGTGTTCCGGCCGCTCGTCCACCGGTACGAGCTGTTCAACCGGGACGAGGTGTTCGCATGGGTCGCCGCTGCCGGCCTGCCGCCGATCGCGAGCGGCGACGTCCACACCGCCAAGCACCTCTCCTCTTGGAAGACGCTGCTGCCCTGCGAGAAGGACGCGCGCACGGTCGTCGACTACCTCCGCTCGCGTGGCCGGGTGTGCCTGATGCCATACGCCGTGGAACAGCGTGGCGCCGTACCATTGGCTGCCTGACACCAGTCCGTCACAATTCTGTAACCCACGAGCCGAACGCAGTAAGAGAAGATGGATTGTGGCTCGCGCCGTGACGGCCCCAGTGACCGAAGACGCGCGGCTGCTCAACCGGGAGTTGTCTTGGCTGGATTACGACGCACGCGTTTTGGCGCGCGCGGCGGATCCTTCGCTCCCAGTCCTCGAGCGGTCGCGGAACTGTGCGTATTTCTCGTCCAACCTCGACGAGTTCTTCCAGGTGCGCGTGGCCGGTCTGATGGGCCAGGAGGAATCGGGATTGCTCGTCCGCTCGCCGGACGGACGGACGCCGCAGGAGACGCTTGCAGCGATCCGGGCGAAGACGCTGGAACTCACTTCGGAGCAGGCGAAGCTCTGGAAGCGGGACCTCCGGCCGGCGCTCGAGGAGGCGGGCGTCATCGTCGGGGACGTCGAAGACGCGACGAAGAAGGAGCTGGACGAGCTCGAGGACCGCTTCGCGACCGACGTCTTTCCGATCCTCACGCCGCTCGCGGTCGGCCCCGGGCAGCCCTTCCCGTACATCTCGCCGCTCTCGCTCAGCCTCGGCATCTTCGTCCGCGATCCCGACACCGCGGAAGAGCGTTTCGCGCGCATCAAGGTGCCGGAGCTGCTTCCCCGCTTCCTCTCGATCGGCGACCGCGGCCTCTTCATCCCGCTTGAACGCGTGATCCGCCACTACCTGCCGCGCCTCTTCAACGGCATGGAGATCGTGGAGTGCTGCACGTTCCGCGTCACGCGCGACGCCGATTTCGAGGTCTCCGACGAGGCCGACGACCTGATCGAGGCGGTGGAGGACGAGCTCCGCCGCCGGCGGTTCGGCGACGTCGTCCGCGTCGAGGTCTCGGGCTCGGTGTCGACCCGCATGCTCGACCGCCTCAAGCGCGGCCTGCGGGCGACGGACGACCAGATCTACCTGATCGCGGGACTGCTCGATCTCGCGGAGCTGCAGGAGCTCGTCAGGCTCGACCGCCCCGACCTGAAGGACGAGCCTTGGTATCCGATCGTGCACCCGCGCTTCACGTCGCCCGTCGACGCCGAGGATCTGTTCGCCGAGATCAAGCGCGGCGACATCCTCGTGCATCACCCCTTCGACTCGTTCGTGTCGAGTTTCGAGACGTTCCTGAAGGCAGCCGCTGCAGATCCGTCGGTCGTCGCGCTGAAGACCGCGCTCTACCGCACGAGCGAGGACTCGCCGGTCGTGCCGGCTCTCATCGACGCGGCCGAAGCCGGGAAGCAGAGCGTGTCGCTGATCGAGCTCAAGGCGCGCTTCGACGAGCGCCGCAACATCGGCTGGTCGCGCTCGCTCGAGCAGGCGGGCGTCCACGTCGTCTACGGCTTCCCGAACCTCAAGATCCATGCGAAGACGACCCTCGTCGTGCGGCGTGAGGGAGACGAGCTCCGCCGCTACGTCCACCTCGGTACCGGCAACTACAACATCCTGACGGCCCGCACCTACGAGGACTACGGGCTGTTCACGGCCGATCCCGAGATCGGCGCCGACGTGGCCGATCTCTTCAACTTCCTGACGGGGTTCTCGCACCCGCGGCCGTTCCGCAAGCTGCTCGTGGCCCCGTTCACGCTACGCGAAGGGCTCGTCGAGCAGATCCGCGCCGTCCGCCGGGCCGCGGCCGAGGGCGAGGAGGCGCGGATTCGCATCAAGGCGAACAACATCAACGACGAGGAGATCATCAACGAGCTCTATCGCGCGTCTCAGGAAGGCGCGAAGATCGACATCGTCGCGCGGAGCATCTGCACCCTGCGCCCCGGCGTGCCCGGCCTCAGCGAGACGATCCGTGTCCGCAGCATCCTCGGCCGCTTCCTCGAGCACAGCCGGCTGTTCGTCTTCGACGCCGGCAACACGTCGACCTACTGGCTCGGGAGCGCGGATCTGATGCCGCGGAACCTGGACCATCGCATCGAGCTCGTCGCACCCGTAGAGGACTCGCGCGCACAGAGCGACATCGTGCGCGCCTTCGACGTCATGCTCGCCGACAACGCGACGGCGTGGGAGCTGAGCCCGGAGGGCCGCTGGATGAAGATGCGGCCGCGCAAGGGCGATCGCGGGCGCGCAGCACAGCTGGTGTTCATGCGCAGCGCCAGGGCCCGCGCCCGGCGCCGCGCCTCGACCGTGCGAGCGCGCTGATCCCCCAGATCCTGGAACGCCTTACGGGGTCACGTTTGTCGACCGGTGGGTCGGTGAGAATCGCTGGCGTGCGAGTCGGGATCGTTGACGTCGGAGCCAACACCGTTCGGCTCCTGGTCGCCGCGCGCGACGGCCAGCTGCTTGTTCCCGTCCGCGAGGATCGGGTTCAGCTCGGCCTCGGCGAGGAGATCGAGCGGAACGGCCGGATCTCCTCCGAGAAGCTCGCCGACACCGCCGCCACTGCGGCGGCCTGTGTGCGGCGGGCGCGCAAGCTCGGCAGCGCCGCCGTCGAGGTCCTCGTCACGTCTCCCGGTCGACAGGCGGAGAACGGCCACGACTTGCTGTCGCGGCTCGCCGCCGCGACGAGTGCTCCGACGCGCGTACTGAGCGCGGAGGAAGAGGCCGAGCTCGCCTGGCGCGGCGCCGTCGGTGCCGCCGACGACGTGCCGTCCTCGGTCGCCGTCTGCGACGTCGGCGGCGGATCCGCCCAGATCGCCGTCGGCTCGCCCGCCAAGGGACCGACGTGGGTCCGCTCAATCGACATCGGCTCGCTGCGGCTGACCCGCCGCGCGTTCCGCGACGATCCGCCGACCCCCGGCGACGTCGCACGCGCGACGCGAGCCATTGCCGAGGCGTTCGACAATGTCAAGCCGCCCCGTCCGCGGGGCGCGCTCGCAGTCGGCGGCACCGCCCGCGCATTGCGGCGGGTGGCAGGCGAGCCGCTCGGCGCGCACGACCTCGCCGACGCCGTGGACGAGCTGAGCTTGCTTCCTTCACGCCAGATCGCGAAGACGTTCAAGCTCGACCGGCAGCGCGCGCGCACGATCACGGCGGGGGCGCTGATCTTGGGTGAGATCCAGCGACGGCTCACGGTGCCGCTGGAGATCGGGCGGGGCGGTCTCAGAGAGGGCGCCGCTCTACAACTGCTCGACGCGACCGTCGCGGCGACCGCGTAGTCAGACGCGGAAGCGCCGGACCGGGCGCCCGGCCGCGTCGACGACGAGCGTCTCGGCCTTCTTCAGCCGCTCGCCAAACGCACCCTCGCTGAGGCCGCCGTGGACGGAGAGGACGACCGGCTGGCCTACCAACGAGCGCGCGAGCTCGATGCCCTCGTAGCGCCCTTCGCCGAGCTCCGCGCGCAGCTCGAGCTCGAGCTTTGTCGAGCGGCCGCAGGCGATCGTCTTCCAGCCACTCGGACCTGTCGCCGGCCCGCGCGTGGCGGACGACGAGCAGTTCAGCCCCAGATCTTCTTCGCGCGTTGCTCGAGGTTCTTCCACGCCTCCGGCAGACCGGCGCGCGCCTCGGCGCGCCGTACGCGCTCGCGCTCGATCAAGCGGCCGCCGGCGACGCCCGCGCCGACGCCGCGGATCCGGCGGACAGCGTTGCGGATGTACTCCTCTGCGACGACCGCGTCCTGGTGCGAGCCGACCACGTCCTGAAACGTCTTCGCCGCGGAGACGACGCCGTCGCCCTTCTTCCCGAGCAGCTGCGACGACAGCTCGGTCGCATAGCGCAGTCGCTTCGCCTGGATGCGCGCACGGTGCAGCGCGTCATTCGGTGCAGCCGGGCCGAGCGAGGCCACCTGGCGCTGCAGCTTCCGGAACTCGCGCCGTGTCAACCGGTCGAGCGAGATGTCGCTCGCGGCGACCGGAGGAGCGTCGACGACCTCGCCGAGCAGCGCGAGTAGCTGCGTGTACCGCTCGGACTCGAGCGCTTCGAGCAGCTCGCCCTGTGCACCCGTTCGCTCCGACTCGAGCTGGCCGACGATCTTCCCGGCCGGTACGGCGTCCGGCCCGTCCAGCTCCGCCGCCTCGCGGCGCAGACGGGCGATCAGGACGTCGAGATCGCGCGCCGGGCCGAGCCGCCCGCCGAGCCACTTGAGCTCGTCGCGCAGCGTCCGTCCCTGGTCGTCCCCGAGCAGCGCGCGCGCTTCGCGGAGCGCGGCCCGCGAGCGGCGGACGGCGACCCGCAGCTTGTGCAGGTCTTCGGGATCCGAGCCGACGCGGACGGCCGGGTCGTGGCGCTCGATCGCCTCGAGCTGGGCACGCAGGTAGGCGCGCAAGTGTTCGACCGCCGGCGCGTCCTTCGGCGGCGCCGTCTCTTCCGACGGAGGCTCGAGCGCCTCCTTGAGCGCGGCGTCCATGTCGTCGTAGCTGGCGAGCACACGCTGGCCGTCGAGGAGGACGACGTCGTTCTTGCTGCGGCGCAGCCGCGCGACCTGCAGGACCTCGTCGCCGCGGAGCAGCGCGGCGAGGACGCGCTGCAGCTCGGCAGGCGGCTTGGCCGGGCCGCCGGGCGCCGACACCGTCGTATCGCCGATCCGGGCTTCCCAGATGCTCTTCCCCTTCTCGATACGCCGGCGCAGCGAGATGCCGGCCCGCGTCAGGCGCCGGTCCGGCGTGTCCAGGTACGTCGCGGTGAAGCTCGCTTCGGATCCATTCGGGGCGTTCACGGCCGAAGGATGCTAGCGGGACGACACCGCCGGCATCCGGCGCCGGATGCCGGCGGTGGCGGGTAGGAGGAGGAATCGACTGCGAAAACGGCGCGTGCGGCGGCGCGGTTTCCGCAGCTTTGGGCTCCCGACCGCCGCCCACGCTACGAAAGGTCGGAGCGGCGATGGGCAACGACGTGGTACGCAAGACGTGACGGACCGGTGACGGCGGCCGTTACGAGTTCGTCACCGCTCGCTCACCGTTTCGCCACCCACCCCACGAACATCCTCACGCACCCTCACCCGGTGGAGTTCGCCGTCATCGCCCACCAGCTCAGCGAGACGAACCTCGACCTCGCCGCCCGCGGCTGGAACGGCAGCCACTCGCACCTGTTCGCGCCGCGTGACGCCCTGCTGAACCTCCGCACGGGCGACGTCGCCCTCAACCGGCTCGACGTCTCGCAGCAGCTCGACGGCGTCGAGGAAGGCCTCTGGATCGTCAACCAGCTCGAGGCCCAGGGCGTTCGCGTCTTCAACCGTCCGCCTGCGCTGCTTGCCGCCCACGACAAGCTGATCACCGCGCGGCTGCTCAGCGCGGTCGGCATCCCACACCCGCGCACGCGGCGGCTGCACAGCGCCACGACGCTCGAAGGTTTCTCCCTGCCGATCGTGGCGAAGCCGAGGTTCGGCAGCTGGGGACGGGACGTCGAGTTGTGCGGCGACCGCCGTGCGCTCGACGACTACATCCGGCGGATGCAGCGGAAGGCCTGGTGGCGCACAGGCGGAGTGATCCAGGAGCTCGTGCCGCCGCGCTCGAGCGACCTGCGGATCATCGTGTCCGCGGACGAGGTCGTCGGCGCGGCCGTGCGCATCGCCGCGCCGGGCGAATGGCGGACGAACGTCGCTCTCGGAGCACGCAGCACCTCCACGACGCCCCCCGCCGACGCCTGCGAGCTCGCGCTCGCCGCGACACGCCGGCTCGGCATCGATCTCGCCGGCGTCGACCTGCTGAGGGACGAGGACGGCTGGGTCGTGCTCGAGGTCAACGGCGCAGTCGAGATCCGCGCGCACTACTCACTCGGCGGCGACGT
>DATFTK010000174.1:0-5736 GCA_035262005.1 Gaiellaceae bacterium
TATGCAGCCTGAAGGTCGGGCAGGGCGAGTCGGTCGGGAGCGCGCAGAGCCCGGCGCGCCGGAAGTAGCAGTCGTCGCACGTCTGTTGGCTTCGGTTCCTCAAAATTGTTCCTATCTGCCTTCGGGGGGCCGCAAGGACAAGCGGGGATACTACGAGCCGAGCCGCTCGAGGCAAGGGTTGCCGCCGCTGAAAACTATGCATTTTCCTGCAGTTTCAGAACTGCCGAAAACTGGCTCTAGCTCGCCTTGGGCCGCAGCGTTGCCAGGGCTCGCAACGCCTGTTGAAAGTTCTTCACAGGGATGATCCGCAGGCCATGCGCGTAGCGTCGCGCGACCTTGGCGTTGTCCCCATCCACCGGGACGAGGAAGGCGTCGACGCCGGCCTGGCGCGCTCCGATCGTCTTCTGCTTCACCCCACCGATGCTCGTGACCGTCCCGTCGAGCTGGATCTCGCCCGTCGCCGCGAGCCTCAGCCCGCGGTCGATGTCGCGCCCGCGTTGCTCCAGGATCTCGAGCGCGAACGCGAGCCCGGCCGAAGGCCCACCGACGTCGCGCTCGAGGTTGAAGTGCACCGGGAACGGCAGGCGGGCCTTCACGACCTCGGTCGGCGCGAAGCCGATCAGCGGACGGCGCGGGTTGAGGCTGTCTGCGATCGTCTTGATGCGAAAGTCGAGCCGCTTGCTCCCGCGGAGAACACCGAGCCGCACCACGTCGCCCGGCCGGTGCCGGGCAAGCTCGTTGAACAGGTCGAGCGACGTCGCGACCTTGCGGCCGTCGGCGGCCACGACGATGTCGTCCGGCTTGAGCAGGCCGCGCGCGTTCGAATCGGAGTTGATCGCCGCCACGCGCACCCCCGCTTCGCGCGCCGGAAACCTGTAGCCGAGTGCATGCAGCGCGACGACGGCGGCCTTCTTCTGCGAGACCTTCATGGTCTCCTGATCGACCTTCAGCTGCTGTGAGTAGCTCAGGCCGGTGGGAACGAAGGCGCCCTGCGGGATCAGGTCTGCACCATCGGGACGGAAGAGCTTGAAGGACGATTGCAGTAGCGACGCCTTCTGGAGCAAGACGTCGACGTAGTAGATGCCGCCGTTGTCCGGCTGCCGCGTCGAGTCGGGAACCTTGACCAGCCCTGCGAGCGGATGCGCCTTGTCCGGGACCTCGAGCAGCTTGTCGCTCTTCTGCGTGACCATGTACGCCGCGATCGCGACGAGCAGGATCAGGCCCACGGTTGCGAGCCGCAGTGGCGAGAGCCAGCGCCGCATCAGAGCAGCCCGCGCGTCAGGCCGCCGTCGACGACGACCGTGGTGCCGGTGACGTACCGCGCACGGTCGGACGCGAGGAAGCACGCGACGTCGCCGAACTCCTGCGGGGTGCCCCAGCGCCCGAGCGAGATCGCCTTCAGGTCGTCGGCGCTCGCTCCGCCGGGATAGAGCTGCTCGAGCCGCGCCGTGTCGATGCGGCCGGGGGCGATGCAGTTCACCGTGACGCCCTGTGGCCCGAGCTCGCGGGCAAGCGTCTTCGCATAGCCCGTCACGCCGGGCCGGATCGTGTTCGAGAGGGCGAGGTGGTCGGAGGGCTCCAGCACGGCGCTCGACGTGAAGACGACGACGCGGCCGCCCGCGCTCTGCACGAGGTGCGGCAGGCAGAGGTCGACGAGCCGGACGAGCGGTGTCAGCAGCAGCTCGACGGCCTCCTCGACGTTCTCCGGTGTGACCGACGTTCCCGGGCCGGGCGGGGGGCCGCCGCTGTTCCAGACGAGGATGTCGAGCCCGCCGAAGGCTTCAACGGTGCGATCCACGGCGGCGGCGAGGTCGCGCGGGTTCGTCACGTCGCCGCGCACGGCCAGCGCGCCGATGCGGTCGGCCTCGCGTTCGAGCAGCTCCCGGCGCCGAGCGAGCATCGTGACGTTGGCCCCTTCGGCTGCGAGCGCCTCCGCAGTCGCGAGCCCGAGACCCGAAGACGCGCCGCAGACGATCGCCGTGCGCCCCTTGAGCCCGAGGTCCACTACGGCACCGCTTGCGGTGCCGTCGTCAGGACGCAGGGGCTTTGAGCCTGCGTCCGTCGGAAATCGCCGGCCGATGCGCTGGGATTCATCACTGCGGTTGGACGCTACTTCGTGAGAACGCCGACGACCTCGCGCACCGCGTCGGCCGAGTCCTGCAATGCCGCCTGCTCGTCGTCGGTCAGCTCGAGCTCGATGACCTCCTCGATACCGTCGGCGCCGAGCTTGACCGGCACGCCCATGTAGAGGCCGTCGATCCCGTACTCGCCGTCGAGGTAGGCGGTACACGGAAGCACCCGCTTCTCGTTCAGCATGACGGCGTCCACCATCTGCGCCGCCGCTGCGCCCGGCGCGTACCACGCCGACGTTCCGAGCAGGTTGACGACTTCGCCGCCGCCTTTCGCGGTGCGGTCGACGATCTCGTCGATGCGCGAGGGTGACACGAGCTTTGTCAGCGGGACGCCGCCGACCGTTGTCGCGGAGACGACCGAGACCATCTGGTCGCCGTGGCCGCCCAGAACGAGCGCCTGCACGTCCTTGACCGACGAGTTCGTCTCCCACGCAATGAACGTTCGGAAGCGAGCCGTGTCGAGAATCCCCGCTTGCCCGAAGACGCGATCCGTCGGCAGCCTGGAGGCGTTCTTCGCGACGTGGCACATCGCGTCCAGCGGATTCGAAACGACGATCAGAACCGCATCGGGCGACCGCTCCACCGCCTGTTCCGTCACCGAGGCGACGATCTTCTCGTTCGTCGTCACGAGGTCGTCGCGGCTCATCCCCGGCTTGCGGGGAACGCCTGCCGTGATGACGACGACGTCGGAGCCGGCCGTCGCCTCATAGCTGTTCGAGCCGACGACGGTTGCTTCGTACCCGAGAACCGGGCCGGCCTGGTTGATGTCGAGTGCGATGCCCTGTGGCAGGTTCTCGACGATGTCGACGATGACGACGTCCGCGTAGTCGCGACGCGCGAGCTCTTGCGTCACCGTGCGCCCGACCATGCCGGCGCCGATGACCGTGACCTTCCTACGCAACGCGTGCTCCGAGCTTCTCGATGATCGCGTCCGCGACCTCGCTCGTGCCGACGGCGGTGGGGTCGTCGCGTGTCGGCTTCATGTCGTACGTGACGCTCCGGCCCTCCTCGATCACCTCCGCGATCGCCCGCTCCAGGCCGTCCGCGGCCTCGGTCTCGTCGAGGTGCCGGAGCATCAGCATGCCGGACAGCAGCTCCGCCATCGGGTTGACCTTGTTCTGGCCCGCGTACTTCGGCGCGGAACCGTGCGTCGGCTCGAAGATCGCGATCCCCTCGCCGAAGTTGGCGCCGGGCGCCAGGCCGAGGCCGCCGATCATTCCCGCGCAGAGGTCGGAGAGGACGTCGCCGTACAGGTTCGGCAGCACGAGGACGTCGTACTCCTCGGGTCGCTGCACGAGCTGCATGCACATGTTGTCGACGATGCGGTCGTCGAATTCGATGTCGTCGTTCTCCGCCGCGACCTCGCGGGCCACGTGCAGGTACAGGCCGTCCGAGAACTTCATGATGTTCGCCTTGTGCACGGCCGTGACCTTGCGGCGGCCGTTGCGGCGCGCATAGTCGAAGGCGAACTGGACGATGCGGCGTGTGCCGCTGATCGAGATCGGCTTGATCGAGATGCCGGCGTCGTCGTGGGCGAGCTTCCCACCCTTCGACTTGATCCAGTCGATCAGCTCCTGCGCCTCCTCCGAGCCCTGCTCGTACTCGATCCCGGCGTAGAGGTCCTCCGTGTTCTCACGGACGACGATCAGGTCGACGTCCTCGAAGCGCGTGCGCACGCCCGGATAGGTCTTGCAGGGGCGCACTTGCGCGTAGAGGTCGAGGCTCTTGCGGAGCGCGACGTTGACGGAGCGGAAGCCGCCGCCGATGGGCGTCGTGATCGGGCCTTTGAGCGCGACGCCGGTCTCGCGGATCGCCTCCAGCACCTCGTCGGGCAGGGGGTTGCCGCCGTACCGGTCCATCACATCGGCGCCGGCCTCGCGGACGTCCCAGTCGAAGTCGACGCCGGTCGCCTCGAGGACGCGGCGGGTCGCCTCCGTCAACTCGGGGCCGGTGCCGTCGCCGGGGATGAGCGTCACGCGATGGGCCACGGCGGCGCATGGTACTGAGCGTGGCTAGCATGCCGCCGCTATGACCCTCACCGAGGCTGCGGCGCAGGCCGACGAGCTTGCGCAGTCCGGCTCCGAGCGGGAGCTGGCGACGCTGCGCCAGCAGTGGGACGAGGAAGTCGAAGCGGCGGCGCGCAGCGGCGACTACCGCGAGCGGGCGGTGGCGTACCGCGCGATCGGCCAGTTCCGCTTCCGCCAGAAGCTCGAGCTACTGCGTCGCGGGCTCGACGACGAGAGCCCCGCGGTCCGTGGCTCGGCGCTCGTCTCCGTGCAGCAGCTCTCGAAGGACAGCCCGGGGCTCGTCAACTCGATGCGGCCGGTGCTGCACACGCTGGCCTCGACCGACCCGAACCAGGCCGTCCGGAGGCTTGCAATCGTCTGCCTCCGCAACGGCTCGCCGCAGCGCGAGACGATCGTCCTCCTCAACGGCCTCGCCGAGGACGACGAGCAGGAACCGGCTTTGCGGCAGGCCGCGCGTGCAGTCGCCTCGGAGCTGAAGAAGCGGGCGGGCTCGAAGGTCTAGGAGCCGGTGCAGTGAGTGCAGACGCGCGTCTGGAGTGCGCGTCCGCAGCTCGGGCAGCGCCGTCCCGCCCTCCGCCACTCGAGCATGCTCTTGTGGATGCCTGACGCCACCATCAGGTAGCCGGCGCCGGAGGTCAGAAGGGCGAGGATCGGGATGTGCAGGTTGAGCTCCATCTCACGTTGTCTTGCGGCGCCCGTGCGGGTGCGCCTGGAAGTACAACTCCCGACGGCGCCGATCGGATACGTGGGTGTAGAGCTCGGTCGTCGCCAGGTCGGCGTGCCCCAGCATCTCCTGGACGGAGCGCAAGTCTGCGCCACCTTCGAGCAGATGTGTGGCGAACGAGTGCCGCAGGAGATGTGGATGGACGCGCTCCGGCTCCAGGCCTGCTTTCCCCGCGAGCCGCCGGAGGATCAGGAACGCGCCGGCGCGCGTGAGGCCGCCGCCCTTGGCGTTGAGGAAGAGCTCGGGGCGGTGGCGTGCGTCCAGGAACGGCCGGCCGCGTGACAGATAGCGGCGCAGCGCCTGCACGGCCTGGCGGCCGATCGGCACGACCCGCTCCTTCGATCCCTTCCCGATGCAGCGGACGAGCCGGGCCTCGAGGTCGACGCCGGACTTGTCCAGCCCGACGGCCTCGCTGACGCGCAGCCCGGCGCCGTAGAGCAGCTCGACGAGCGCTCGGTCGCGGAGCTCGCGCGGCGTCGTCCCCGAGGCCGCTTCGACGAGGCGCTCCACCTCAGAGGGCGAGAGAGTGCGCGGCAGCGTTCGCCGGCGGCGCGGCAGATCGAGCTCGGCCGCCGGGTTGTCCGCGCGCTCGCCGAGGAGCGTCTGGTGACGGAAGAACGAGCGGATCGCCGCGACGCGCCGCGCGATCGTCGCCGGCGCCAAGCCGGCCGCGCGCAGCTCGGCGAGGTACTGCTCCAGCTGTTCGGTCGTCACGCCGCCGATCGGTGCCTCGAGCCAATCGGCGAGCGCCCCCAGATCGCGCCGATACGCCTCGACCGTCTTCGGTGCCCGCCGTGTCGCCAGCAGCGCGAGAAAACCTTCGACGTCTCGGTCGTCCATGCGGGACCTCTTC
>DATFTK010000175.1:0-4584 GCA_035262005.1 Gaiellaceae bacterium
CGCCGAGCCACCAGGTGCGGAAGACACTGCCGAACTCGGCCGCTGTGATCACGTCGCCGAGTCTGAGCGAGACGACGCCGAAGACGGCGCTGATCAGCGTTCCGAGTGCAGCACAGGCGACAAGCGCGAGCACGTCCCAGACCCGCTCGAGTGCGATTCGCCGCTGGGTCAGTCGGCGGAAGAGCATCGCCGCAGCGACGACTTCGAGCGTGTTCCCCACCGTCTGGCCGGCGATCGTCCCCCACGGCGTCGAGAAGTCGGCGAGCAGGAGGTCGCCGATGACGATTCCGGGCCAGACCCCAGGGCCGAGAATGACCAAAGCGGCGACACCTACGCCGACCGGCGGCCACAGCGCGGTGACCGTGCCATGGAGGTAGGCAAGGTGGAGCCCGGCCCGGCCGGCCGCGTAGTACAGCCCGGCGACGATGCCGACCGTGATCCCGTACAGCGCCGGCCGCCCGACCCCGGTGCGCTTCCAGGCGTCGAATCGCCCGACCAGCGAGCGATCGTCCGGCGCGGCAGCGGCAAGTGTCGATCTCAGGTTCTCGAGGATAGACCGTTGTGAACCGAAAGTAGGAATGAGCGAGCCTGCCGGCTGGTCTGACACGTCCGAAACGGACAGTACGGTCCGCGGGCCATGCGTCTCGTCGTCGCCCGCTGTGAAGTCGTCTACACCGGCCGCCTTTCGACCGTCCTGCCGGAGGCGACGCGGCTGCTGCTGTTCAAGGAAGACGGGTCGTTCCTCGTCCACGACGACGCCGGCGGCTACAAGCCGCTGAACTGGATGACCCCGCCGACCGTCGTCGAGGACGGCGACGATGTCATCGTCGTCCGCAAGCGGGCGGGCAAGACGGAGGACCGCCTGGAGGTGCGGCTGCTCGAAGTCCTGTCCGACGTCACGCATCCGCTCGACGCGACACCGCTCGAGAAGGACGGCGTCGAGCGTCACCTCCAGGAGGAGCTCGCCGCGCAGCCGGAGGCGCTCGGCGAGTCGCTTCGGCTGGTCCGGCGCGAGTGGCCGACCGACATCGGGCCCGTCGACCTGATGTGCAAAGACGACGACGGGCACTGGGTTGCGGTGGAGATCAAGCGCGTCGCGACGATCGACGCGGTCGAGCAGCTCGGGCGCTACCTCGAGCGGATCGAGCTCGACGCGTGCCGCGGCGTGCTCGCTGCGCAGACGATCAAGCCGCAGGCACGCACGCTCGCGGAGTCGCGCGGCATCCGCTGCGTCGAGGTCGACCTCGCCGTCTTGCGCGGCGAGCGCGAGCCCGAGCTGACGCTCTTCGCGGAGTGATCCGCGTCACGTACGAGCTTGCTCCGCCCGAGGCGGCGGAGACGCTCGCGCTCGTGGAGTCAGTGGGCCGCGCGGATGGGCCTGAACACGTGCGCGGGCGTGTCGTCGCGCTCGACGGCGATCGCGCGACGCTCGAGTTTCCGGCCCTGACGAATGACGTCGCGCTGCTGGTCTCGTCCTTGTTCGCCGGGGAATGGGCGGACAGCTCGGCGTTCGAGCGCTGCCGCCTCGTCGGGGTCGAGTGGCCTGACGGCTTCCTGCCGGGGCCGGCATTCGACGCGCCCGACGGGGTGCTCGTCGGCGCGATCGTGAAGCCGTCGCTCGGCCTGGCGCCGGCTGAGGTCGCCGACACCGCAGCGAGGCTCGCTCGAGCAGGCGCCGACCTCGTCAAGGACGACGAGCTGCTCGGCGATCCGGAGTGGTGCCCGCTCGAGCAACGCGTCGCTGCCGTCGCGGCGACCGGCGTCACCTACGCGGCGAACGTCACCGGCCCCGTCGAGACGCTGCTCGAGCGTGCGCGTCGTGTGGTCGAGCTGGGCGGAGGCGCCGTGATGATCAACGCCTTCGCGCAGGGTCTCGACGCGCTGCGCGCGCTCCGAACGGCCGAGCTCGGCGTACCGCTCTTCGCGCACCGCGTGGGCGCCGCGCTCTGGTCGCGGCGGCAGGACTTCGGGGTCGCGCCAGCGGTGGTGGCCGAGCTGACGCGGCTCTGCGGTGCCGACTACGTGCAGGTCGGGTCGTTCAGCGGCACGGTGTACGACGCCGCCGACGAGGTGCGTGGACAGATCGATGCGTGCCGTCGCCGGATCGGTGCAGCGCGCTGCTCCGTCGCCGTCATCGGAGGCGGCGTCGCTCCCGACAACGCGCGGGAACAGCTCGAGGCCGCCGGAACGCATAACGGTGTGATGGTGCTGTACGGCTCCGCGGCCTACGAAGGCTCGCGCCCGAAGAACGAGCTCGAGATCGCGTAGAAGAGCGCGATCGCGCCGAACAGGATCAGACTGGCGATCGAGCTGACGAACGCGACGAGCGTTGCGAAAGCGTAGGTCGGCGCGCCCGGCAGGTAGCTGCGCGTGATCCCGCTCACCTCACGCATGTCGGTGTCGGCCCGGAGCAGGCGGCGCGAGCCGTAGTACCAGACGCTGAAGAAGAAGATCGCGGTCACCGTCATCGTCGATCCGTAGAGCACGGCGGCCGCCTGACGGTCGCCAGGGTTCTGCGCGTGGTCGGCGACGACCCGGGTCGGGAACGGCGTGAACGAGATGCACATCAGCAGCAGGATGTTGAGCAGCAGGAGCGGCCGGTCGACGCGTTCGAAGTGTCGAAAGATCTGGTGGTGGTTGACCCACATGATCCCGACCGTCAGGAAGCTGACTGCGTAGGCGATGTACGCGGGCCACAGGTGGAGCAACTGATGCCTGAGGCTTCCACCTGCGATCGACTGCTCGAGCCCGACGGCGAGGATGAGCAGGGTTATCGCGATCGCGAAGACACCATCGCTGAACGCCTCGACTCGGCCGGTCTCCATCGCGCGGACGCTACACACGGCCTGCTGCATGGCGAGCAGGCGAACCCCCTCCGTCGGCGGATCCTGAGCTACCGCGGCTGTGTCCGCCCGCCCGCCTTGTGCCGCAATCTTCCTCGGCTGTCGGTCCTGAAACGCTCGCGCGAGGTCAGCTGGCGCGGCTGAGCTCGGCCTCCACGAGCTCGTAGGCGCTCGAGTCGCGCTCGAGCTTGGTGAGAGCGATGCGGAGCACGTCGGCCGACTCGTCGTTTCGTCCGTGCCTGCGATGGGCGAGTGCGAGGTTCGCCATGATCTTCCCTTCGTTCTCCTGGTCGCCGAGCGTGTGAAGCGTCGCGGCCGCCTCCTCGAACAGTGAGATCGCATCGGGGTCGTCGCCGACGTGGCTCAGCGCGAGTGCGAGGTTGTTCTGGGTCAGCGCGACCGCGTGCGGATTGTCGATGTCGCGTAGGAGCACCAGCGCGCGGGTGTGCAGATCGACTGCCTCGGGGTACGCGCCACGGCGGCGCTGGCTCGTTCCAGCCGCGTTCAGCCTCAGCGCTTGACGCTGGAGATCGATCGGCCGAGGTGGCGAGAGCTGAATTTCCCGGATGCCGGCCGAGGCCCGGGCGGTGGTCTGCGCGAGGATGCCCGGAACACGTTCCGCATGCCGGCGCGCGTGCGATCCGTGCCTCGCGAGCGTGTGACGGGTAGCGCACGCAAAGCTCTGCGCCGTGCGGGAGAGACCGTCGCGGTGCCGGCGAAGCGCACGGATTGCCGCGGTCGCCGCCACTGCGCCGGCGAAAAGAACGCAGGAAGCGACGACGACGATTCCCAGGCCGACGGCGGCAAGCAGCCCTGCGAAGAACAGCGCCAGGCACGTTCCGACCGCCAAGCGCTGGCGGGCGCGCCGCGCGTCACTCGTGTCGGCGCGGAGGAGATACGACAACGTCTGGCGGCGAGCTGATTCCATTTTCCGACCCCCACGGTTGCGGAGCCAGGACATTTCGAGCCTGCCGCCGTGGTTCCTGCCCGCCGGTGCGACTTATGATCGGTGCATGCGGCGATTGGACGAAGAGAAGCTGGAACAACTGCGGCGGTGGGGCGCCGGCCTGGCCGGCACCGAGGACCAGGAATTACGGGCGACCGGGAAGGCGATTCTCCTGCTGATCGAGGAGATCGAGGGCCTGCATGTCGAGCTCTGGCACGCGAAGGCCGAGGCCGTTCGCCCGGAAGAGCCCGAGCCCGAGGTGATCCCCGAGACCGACGGGTCGCTCGAGGGCACGCTCGGCGCGCGCCTGCGCCGACTCGGGCGCCGGTCCGCAGGCGAACGTGCCTGACGTAGTTTCCACAGGCTGAGCACAGCCTGTTGACAGATTCATCGGGCGCTCGCGAGCCGCTTGGCGGCCGGGTTTTCGCGAGGGCTGACGCTACACTGGGCCGACCGCGGGGCTATAGCTCAGTTGGGAGAGCGCCTGGATCGCACCCAGGAGGTCGCCGGTTCGAGTCCGGCTAGCTCCACTCACAAAGCCCCTGCTAGTGGGCCGATACGCTCCGATCGCACGAACCGCGCCACGCAGATGAATCTACTTACGCGCTACCAAACTTTCGAAGCGAACTTGAGATCGCGGCTGAAGATTCGTGCGATTTGCAGCGAGGAGGGCGCCTGTTCGAATCCGGCTACCTCCACGAGAAGACTGCTCCGAAGAGACGCTATTTGTCGCGATGTGGAGTAGCGCGGCCCAAGTCGCCTACTCGCGCTACCAGCCTCAGCGGTGACTCTGGA
>DATFTK010000176.1:0-5100 GCA_035262005.1 Gaiellaceae bacterium
GACGTCGACGTCCTCGTCATCACCGAGCGCGCGTTCGACACCTTGATGAAGAAGTCACCGGAAATCGGTCGCGGCGTCGCTGAGGCTCTCGCCGAGCGGGTCGCGCCAGAGCTCCCGGTCTGAGCTACTGGCGCGTCAGTAACCTCGCCTGAGTCGCCTTGAAGCTCGCGACGACCGGTTCGCCCGGTCGCAACGCCAGCCGTTCCGCCGATGCAGTCGTAATCTCGGCTGTCAGCAGCCGCAACCGCACGCGCGCGCGGTTTCCGAGCTGCGTCAGCGAGACGATCTCGTCGCGGACGTGGTTGAGCGCCGAGTCGTCGAGCGCCTCGCGGGCGATCGAGATGTCCCAGGGATAGACGACGACGTCGGTGCGTCCCGAGCCGGGGTCCGTGGCGTAGATCGTCGGCCCCGCGTCGAGCAGCACACCGGTGAGGCCGTGAGCCGCCCGGGCGGCCACGCCCGGAAGCACGTTGGCACCCGCGAGCTGCGCGACGAACGGATCCGCCGGTGCACCGAGCAGATCGCCGGGCGTGCCGATCTGTCGCAGCCGGCCGTCCGCGAGCACGCCGACGCGGTCGGCCAGCGCAGCCGCGTCCTCGAAGTCGTGCGTGACGAGAAGCGTCGGCAGGCCGAGGTCGCCGAAGAGGTCGTGCAGCTCGGTCCGCACGTTGCCGCGCGTGTGCGGGTCGAGTGCGGCCATCGGCTCGTCGAGGAGCAGGACCTGCGGGTTGCGCGCCAGCGCCCGGGCAAGCGCAACACGCTGCCGTTCTCCGCCCGACAGCTCGGCGGGCTTGGACCGTGCAAGCCGCTCGATGCGGAGGCGCCAGAGCAGCCGGTCAGCGCGCCCGCCGGCGTAGGCA
Source organism: Gaiellaceae bacterium (assembly GCA_035262005.1). Taxonomy (GTDB): domain Bacteria; phylum Actinomycetota; class Thermoleophilia; order Gaiellales; family Gaiellaceae; genus 3-1-20CM-4-69-9. Next base: position 861 of record DATFTK010000176.1, read on the forward strand.
ACGTTCTGCTCGACGGTCAGATGCGGGAAGAGCGAGTACTCCTGGAACACGTAGCCGACGCGGCGATCCTCAGGCGGCACATCGACTCGCCGCGCCGCGTCGAACCACGTCTCGTCGCCGCACCCGATGTGCCCCGACTCCGGCCGAACGAGGCCGGCGACGGCGCGCAGCACCGTCGTCTTCCCCGCCCCCGAGGGCCCGACCAGCGCAACCGTGCCCTGGACATCGAGCGCGAGCGCGACGTCGAAGTTGCGAAGCGGGAGCGAGAAGTCGAGACGAAGCGGGCCCAACAAGCCGCTACAGCGACGCCATCTGGCCCACGTCGTAGCCGCGCCGCCGCAGCTGCCTGACGGCCGCGCGCCCCTGCCTCGCCGCGGGCCCGAGCCTCGCGGTGCCAAACGCCTTCGCCGCCTTCGGGAGACTCTCTCGGCGCGCGTCCTTGACGGGCTCGAGTGCATCCGCGAGATCGTGGAAGGCGCCGGCGAGCTGCTCGTTCGGCCCCTGCGCGTCGGCGGGCGGCTTCACGCTCTTCAGCTCCTTCGACGCACTCTTCAGGTGGTCCTGGAAGTTCGAGATGTCCTCGTTGAAGGAGGAAATGTCGAGGTGCTGACCGATCTGCGAGCCTGCCTTGACGAGGTCGGCGCCGAGCAGCTGCAGCTTCTGCTCGTACTGTGCCTTCGTGACCGGCTTTGGTTGGCTGCCGCAGCCGGCGAGCAAGATCGCACACGCGATCAGCAGAAGAGACGCCCGCAACACAGTGGCCGGTACGCTACCCGCGCTCTTGCAGGAGACGCCCAGTTGGGGAATCGAGCCGGTACCCGAGCGTCTCCGCGTGCTCGGAACGCTCGATACGACGCTGCTCTGGACGAACCTCGGCATCTCGCTGCTCGTGCTCGTCCTGCCGGCGTACTTCGACCTGCCGCTGAACAAGGCGCTCGCGGCAACCGTCGTGGGCGCCGTGATCGGGAACGGCATGCTGGCGGTCGCCGCGCTGATCGGAGCCGACGCGCGCGTGCCGACAATGGTGCTGCAGCGCGCACCGCTCGGCCGCCGGGGCTCGTACGTCGCGACGGCGCTGAACATCCTCCAGTGCCTCGGCTGGGCCGTGTTCGAGCTGATCGTGATCGCCACGGCGGCTGGCTTGCTCTGCGACAAGCTGTTCGGCTTCGAGGCGGTCTGGTTCTGGAAGCTGCTCTTCGGTGCGGTCGCGACGCTGTTGGCGCTGCTCGGGCCGATCGGATTCGTGCGCAAGTTCGTGCGCAAGTTCGCGATCTGGGCCGTCCTCGCGTCGGTCGTCTACCTCGCGTGGTGGATCGTCGACGGCGCGAATCTGCACGCGATCTGGTCCCAGCCGGGCCATCACGGCTCGTTCTGGCTTGCGGTCGACACGGTCGTGGCGGTGACGGTTTCGTGGGCGCCGCTGGTGGCGGACTACACGCGCTTCTCGCGTGACCGGCGCAGTGCGTTCTTCGGGGTCGGCGTCGGCTATTTGCTGCCGACACTGTTTCAGTTCGGCTTCGGGTCGATCCTCGTGCTGTCACGCGGAGTCGATCCGAATCACCCGGAGCTCATCCTCACCGCGATCGCGGGCGGCGGCGCGGCCGCAGCCCTGGCGCTGCTCGCCTTGACCGTCGACGAGACGGACGAAGCGTTCGCGAACGTCTACTCGACTGCCGTCTCGACACAGAACCTCGTGCCGTGGATGTCACAGCGCACGCTGATCGTCGGGACCTCGGTGCTTGCAACCGCGGGCGCGTTGGCGATCGACATGCGGAGCTACCAGCGCTTCCTGCTGTTGCTCGGCGCGGTGTTCGTTCCGCTGCTCGGTGTGCTCGTCGCCGACTGGCTCCTGCGCGGCATGCACTACACGCGTGAGGATGTCTTCGCGGCGCCCGCGCTGCGACCAGGTCCGATCATCGCGTGGGCCGCGGGCTTCTTTGTCTACGAGTGGCTGTATCAGCCCGCCGACCTCGGATTCTGGTCGCACTGGCTCGGCGAGCTCTGGACGCCGAAGTACCAGATCGGCGCATCGGTCCCGTCGTTCGTGGTCGCATTCCTGCTGACGGCGGCAGCGGTCTGGTTAGGCTCGGCGCGTGCCGCGGCTCGCGCTCGTCGGGAACCTCTCCCAGGACGTCGTTGACGGCGCCCCGCCACGGATCGGCGGCGGCGCCTACTACGCGGCCCGCGCGTGGCGCGCACTCGGTGCACGCGCGACGATCTACACGCGCTGCGGCCCGGAGGAACGCGCCGCCTACGCGCGCAGCCTGAGCTCGGTCGGCCTCCCGGTCGTGATGCTGCCGGGAACCGCGACGACTGCGTTCTCGTTCTACTACGTCGACAGCGTGCGCGTGATGACCGTGGAACACACCGGCGACTCGTGGACGCCGGCCGACGCGCGGCGCGTCGCGCCGGGCGCGTGGGTCCATGTCGCGCCACTGCTGCGGTCGGAGTTCCCGGCGGACACCGTCGCAGCGCTCGCGCGCGGCCGCCGCGTCTCGTTCGACGGCCAGGGGCTGGTACGCGCGGCGGAGCTCGGCCCCCTGCGGCTCGATGGGGAGTTCGACCGCGCGCTCTTGCGGCACGTCCAGATCCTGAAGCTGGCGGAGGAGGAGGCCGAGGTCATCGGCGCCGTCGACCGCCTCGGCGTCCCCGAGGTGCTCGTCACGTATGGCCCGAAGGGCTCGCGCGTCCTCTACCGAGGACGCTGGGAGCGCGTGGGCGCTTGGCCGGTCGCGTCCGATCCAACCGGCTCGGGAGACGCCTTTTCCGCCGCGTACCTCGCGGGCAGGTCCGTGGGCTTGGCACCCGTTTCCGCGGCGCGACGGGCGACCGCGCTCGTCAGTGCAATGCTGCTGCGGAGGGTGTCGTGACCGCCTCGGTGCAGACCGCCGAAGGGACGTTCGCCGTCGACCTCGAGGAAGAAGAGGTGATCGGCGACACCGAGCCGTTCGAGGCCACGCAGGTCAGGGTTTCGTTGCCGCGCGTCGTCGCCGCTGCGCAGGCGGGCGCGACCGTCGTCGCCGTCGTCGACCGCCGCCCGCCGCTCGCGATCTCGAACGATGCCGGGAGCACGTGGCGGGAAGCAGGCGGCGGGCTCCCCGCCGGCTTCGCGATCGCGATCGACGAGGAGAATCCGGACCGGATGCTGTTCGCTGCGCGCAACCGCCTCTACCTCTCGGAGAACGGCGGCGTCTTCTGGCGCGCGCTCGTCCCCGAGCTGCCGGACATCCTCGCCGTGCGGTTCGACGACTAGAGCCTGAACTCGCCGCGCGCGACGATCACCGCCGAGCCGCCGACTTCGATGCTCTCGACCTGCTCCGCGGTTCCCGTGACCCGTGCGAACAGCTTCGAGGGGCGGCCGATCTCGTCGCCCTGGGAGATCTCGATCTGCTCGCCGAACGGCACGCGGCCGTGCCGGGCGAGATGCATGCAGAGCGGCCCGGCCGCAGAGCCGGTCGCCGGATCCTCCGGCACGCCGCTCGCCGGTGCGAACATCCGCGTCTTCCAGCTCGTCCCGGAGCCGGCGAAACAGCTGATCCCGTAGTCGGTGATCCGGCCGAGGGCGCCGAAGTCCGGTGCCAGCGCTGCGAGCGCGTCCTTGCTCTCCAGCTCGAAGTACGCGAACCCAGGGCCCTGGTGATAGAGCTCGACCGGGAGCGTCGAGCGGAAGCCGAGCAGTTCCTCCACGGCGCCGGCTTCGGCGAACGGCTCGACCTGTGGAATCGGCTGTGACATCCGCCCGAATGCGATCTGCGAGCCGTCACGCTCGAGCGCGATGGGGATGACGCCGGCGAGCGTCTCGAGCCGGATCTCGCCGAGCTGCATCGGCCCAGCGAGGACGTACGCGGAGCCGAGCACTGGGTGCCCGGCGAACGGCAGCTCCGTGGCCGGCGTGAAGATCCGGATCCGGGCGTGCGCGTCGGCGTCCGAAGGCAGCACGAACACTGTTTCGGAGAAGTTCATCTCCTTCGCCAGCTTCTGCATCAGCTCGTCGTCGACGTCCCGTCCGTCGGTGAAGACGGCGAGCTGATTCCCCGTCAGCGGCGTGTCGGTGAAGACGTCGGCCACGACGTAGCGAAGCGAAGCCACGCAGGTAGCCTACGGCGCCGGTTCCGATGAAGGTCGTGCTTGTCCGCCATGCCGAGGCCGCGCCGGGAGATCCGGACGAGTTGCGTGCGCTCACACCGGCGGGCCACGAGCAGGCCCGGCGTCTCGGGGAGCAGCTCCGGGCGGAGGGCAT
>DATFTK010000177.1:0-12773 GCA_035262005.1 Gaiellaceae bacterium
CGACACGCAGCACGACTACATCGCGATGCAGGGGATCCCGCTGCCGCTCGTCGAGCTACGCGCGCGCGACGCCGGGGGCAGGGAGATCCCACACGACGGCGAGACGATGGGGGAGCTCGAGGTGCGCGGCCCGTGGGTTGCAGACGCGTACTACGACACACCCGGTTCGTCGAATCGCTGGACCGAGGACGGCTGGTTCCGGACGGGTGACATCGTCTCGTTCGACCCGCTCGGGCACATCCAGATCAAGGACCGTTCCAAGGACGTGATCAAGTCCGGCGGCGAGTGGATCTCGTCGGTCGACCTCGAGTGCGCGCTGATGGCACACCCCGCGGTGTCGGAGGCGGCCGTGGTCGCCGTCGCGGACGAGAAATGGCAGGAGCGCCCGCTTGCCGTCGTCGTCCTCAAGCCTGGGGCAGCCGCGACCGCCGAGCAACTGCGCGACTTCATCGCGCCCCGTTTCGCCAAGTGGTGGCTACCGGACAAGGTCGTCTTCGTCGAGGAGATCCCGAAGACAGCCGTCGGCAAGTTCAAAAAGACGGTGCTCCGAGAGCAGTTCGCAAGCCAGCCGGTTGCCTGAGCTCCGGCGCAGCTGGGTGGAGTCGGCACCAGTGGCTCCTCACGTCTGGGTCACTCTGGGGTATCGCGGGATCGAGCAGGCCGACGGCGAGGCCGTGATCGAGTGGGACGCGCCGATCGAATACTGCTTCACGGGGTCCTCCGGCCCGATCGTGCACGGCGGGCTCGTGACGACGTTGCTCGACACCGCGATGGGCGGCGCCTGTCACTCGCTGCTCGAGGGCGGTGAGACGTTTCTGACCGCCGATCTCCACTCCGAGTTCCTGCGGCCGACCCGCCCCGGGACGCTGCGCGCGATCGGCCGGGTCGTCCACCGCACGAAGCGGATGATGTTCTGCGCAGCCGACCTGCACGATGCCGACGGGAAACATCTCGCCAGCGGACGCTGCACGCAGGTCCTGCTGTCCGAGCGCTAGGCGACCTTGACCAAGGCCTTGCCGCGGTTGGCGCCCTGGAGCATTCCGATGAACGCGCGCGGCGCGTGCTCGAGGCCTTCGGCCACGTCCTCGCGCCAGCGCAGCTCGCCGCTCGCGACCCAGCGCGCGAGGCGGGCGATCCCCTCGTCGAAGCGATGTGCGTAGTCGCTGACCAGGAAGCCTTCCATCCGCGCCCGGTAGACGATGAGCAGCCCCGGGTGGAAGGAGGGCTCCGGCTTCCGCTCGTTGTACCGGGAGACCTGGCCGCAAACGACGATACGAGCACCGACCTTGAGCCGGCGGTGCACCGCCTGGGAGAGCTCCCCGCCGACGTTGTCGAAGTAGACGTCGACATGCTCTTCCCGGAGCGCGGCGGCGACATCCTCCTGCTTGTAGTCGATCGCCGAGTCGTACCGGTACAGCTCGGTCAGCTCGAGTGTCTTCTCCGGCCCGCCCGCGATTCCGACCGCACGGCATCCAGCGAGCTTTGCGAGCTGTCCGACGACCTGCCCGACGGCGCCGGCCGCACTCGAGACGACCACCGTGTCGCCGGCGCGCGCCCTTCCCACGTCGAAGAGCCCGAAGTACGCCGTCAGACCCGTTGCGCCGAGAACATGGAGCGCGAGCGTCGGCGGGGCGAGGCCGGGCGGGACGTGCCTCAGCGACCCGCCGCGCGCGACCGCGTACTCCTGCCACCCGAGCTGCCCGACGACGAGGTCACCGGGTGCGAAGCGTCCGTCGTTGCTCTCGACGATTTCGCCGAGGCTCTGCGACGTGATCACATCGCCGAGCTCGAGCGACCGGGCGTAGCTGCGCGCCTCGCTCATACGCCCGCGCTGATACGGATCCACCGATGCGTAGCGGATGTGGACGAGGACCTCACCGGTGCCCGGAACGGGAACGTCGACTTCGTCCAGCGTGAAGTCCGACTCCTTCGGAAAGCCTTCCGGCCGTGCGGCGAGCGTGACCCGTCGGTTCATGCATCTAGCATCGCACTCGTGCGTCTGGGCTTCACCATGGGCTACGCACCGCCCGGGACGAACCCGCTCGAGCTCGTCGCGCTCGCGCAGGAAGCGGAGCGGCTCGGCTACGACTCGGCCTGGGCGGCCGAGGCGTGGGGCTCCGACGCGGTGACCGTGCTGTCCTGGCTTGCCGCCACCACAACGACGATCAAGGTCGGTTCCGCGATCCTGCAGATCCCCGCCCGTACGCCTGCGAACACGGCGATGACGGCGGCGACGCTCGACCTGCTCTCCGGCGGTCGCGTCCTGCTCGGGCTGGGCACCTCGGGCCCGCAGGTCGTCGAAGGTTGGCACGGACAAGCGTGGGGGAAGCCCCTGACGAGGACTCGGGAATATGTCGAGATCGTGCGCGCCGCGCTCCGGCGCGAGGCGCTCGAGTTCCACGGCCGCGAGTACGCGCTTCCCTATGCCGGCGCCGACGCAACCGGGCTGGGAAAGCCGCTGAGGCTGATGCTCCGGCCGTTGCGGGATTCGATCCCGATCTACCTCGCAGCCCTCAGCCCGAAGAACGTCCGCCTCGCGTTCGAGATCGCCGACGGCTGGCTTCCGATCTTCTTCTCGCCGGAACGCGCTCGCGAAGCGTTCGGCTACGAACCACGGGACGGCTTCGAGATCGTCCCGACGGTCCATGTCGTGCTGTCGGACGACGTCCATGCAGCGCGCGACGCCCTGCGACCGATGTTCGCTCTCTACATTGGTGGCATGGGCGCGCGCGGCACGAACTTCTACAACGCCCTCGTGCGGCGCTACGGCTACGAGGCCGAAGCAGAGCGGATCCAGGAGCTCTACCTCGACGGCAAGCAGCGCGACGCGATCGCTGCTGTGCCCGACGCGCTGATCGACGAGGTCGCGCTCGTGGGACCGGCGGAACGAATCGGCGACCGCCTCGACGCGTGGCGCGACGCAGGCGTGACGACGCTGCTCGTCGGCACCCCCGACGCCGGCACGCTGCGCGCGATGGCCGAGCTGGCCTAGGCAGAATGGCCCGGATGGAACGAGAGTACGACCCGATCCATCCCGGTCGTGGGACGGACTGGCGCGGCCTCCTTCGCCGGATCTGGGCGCCGATCGGCGCGGCGATCGTGCTCATTGCCAAGTTCGGCTTCGCGGCCGTCAAGTTCTTCAGCATCTTCATCGCCGTCGCGGGCTACGCGCTCATCTGGGGCTGGAGGTTCGCGATCGGCTTCGTCCTGCTGATCCTCGTCCACGAGCTCGGCCACTTCTTCGAGGCCCGGCGGCAGGGGCTGCACTCGACGTGGCCGACGTTCATCCCGTTCTTCGGTGCGTTCGTGCTGATCAAGGACGCGCCGCTCAACCCGTGGCGCAACGCGCTCGTGTCGCTCGCCGGGCCTGCGTACGGCGGCTTGGGCGCCGCCGCGTGCTGGGCGCTGGCCGAGGTGTACAACTCGGATCTTTTGCGGGCGCTCGCCTACGCGGGCTTCCTGATCAACCTGATCAACCTGCTGCCGATCGGGATCCTCGACGGCGGCCAGATCTGGCGCTCGCTCCAGCTCGCGCGGCACTCGGTCGCGGCGCCGCCCGGGCAGGAGCTCGCGGTCGGGAGTACCTATCCGATCCAGCTTCCCGGCGGCGGGCCGACGCGAGCGCTCCAGATCGGTGTGCTCTACGGCCTGCTCGCGACCCTGCTGGTGCTCGGCATGGTCGCGACGCACGTCACGCAGCACCGCCTCTGATGGAGGACCGCAGCATCCTGTCGTCCGTCGAGACGGCCGCCGACCTCGAGCGCCACGTCGCGATGATCGCGCACGAGTTTCGGGAAGGCTTCGAGGCAGTCGAACGGATCGACCGCCCGGCGGTGACGATCTTCGGCTCCGCGCGCGTCGCGCAGGACCATCCCGCCGCGCTCAGCGCGCGCGCGGTCGGGCGCCGCTTCGCGGCACACGGCTGGGCGGTCGTGACGGGAGGCGGACCCGGAGTGATGGAGGCCGCCAACCACGGCGCGCAGGAAGCGGGTGGGCTCTCCGTCGGCTTCAACATCGAGCTCCCGCACGAGCAGCGCAGCAACCCGTACCTCGACATCTCGCTGACCTTCCGGCACTTCTATGCGCGCAAGACGATGTTCGTGAAGGCGGCCGAAGGCTTCGTCGTCTTCCCCGGCGGTTTCGGGACCGCCGACGAGCTGTTCGAGTCGCTCACGCTGATTCAGACGGGCAAAGTCCTCCACTTCCCGGTCGTGTTGTTCGACTCGGACTATTGGGCCGAGCTGCTGCAGTGGGTCCGCGGCGAGCTGCTGGCGGACCACATGATCTCGCCCGAGGACCTCGACCTGCTCTACGTCACCGACGACGTCGACGACGCGGTCGCCAAGGTGATCGACTGCTACGAGCGGCGGTGCGCCGAGATGCCGGCGTCGCCCGCAAGGGCCGACGCCCGTTGATCGCACGGCTGTGGCGGGGATGGACGTCGCCGGCGGACGCCGACGCATACGAGCGCTTCCTGCGCGAGCAGATGTTCCCTTCGATGCGGCGCGTGCCCGGCTTCGCAGGCGCCGAGCTCCTACGTCGCGACGACGCCGGCGACGAGGTCGCGTTCGTGACGATCACCCGCTTCGAGTCGCTCGAGGCGGTGCGGGCGTTTGCGGGAGACGACTACGAGCGTGCCGTGATCGAGCCCGAGGCGCGTGCGCTGCTGTCACGACATGACGAGCGCTCCGAGCACTTTGACGTCGCGATCTCGCCGTGAGATTGCGCGACCTTCCCTCCGTCGACGAGCTAGCGCGCACGACGGACGACCCGCTGGCAGTCGAGGCCGCCCGCGCAGTTCTTGCACGCGCGCGTCAACAGATACAGGCTGGCTCTGACCCCGGCGACCTCGCCGAGCGCTTCCAAGAGGAGCTGCTTGCCGCGCACGCCGCTCGTCTGCGCCGCGTCCTGAACGCCACCGGCGTCATCGTCCACACGAACCTCGGCCGCGCGCCACTGGCCACCGCGGCGCTCGACCAGGTCGCGGAGGCCGCACGCGGGTACTCGAACCTCGAGTACGACCTCGTCGCAGGGAGCCGCGGGTCTCGGCAGACCCACGTGTCGGACCTGCTGCGGCGGCTGACGGGAGCGGAGGCGTCGCTCGTCGTGAACAACAACGCTGCCGCGGTTCTGCTTGCGCTCGCTGCGCTCGCCGAGGGACGGGAGGTGCTCGTCTCCCGCGGGGAGCTGATCGAGATCGGCGACGGCTTTCGCATTCCCGACGTGCTCGAGCGTTCCGGCGCGCGGCTGCACGAGGTCGGGACGACGAACCGCACACGCGCGCGCGACTACGAGCAGGCGATCGGCCCGGAGACCGCCGTGCTGCTGCGCGTGCACCAGTCGAACTTCCGCGTCGTCGGCTTCACCGAGCAGCCGTCCGTGGAGGAGCTGGCCGGGGTGGCTCGGGGCCACGAGCTCGTTCTCGTCGACGATCTCGGCTCGGGCGCACTCGTCGAGATCGGCGACGAGCCGACACCGCGGTCGAGCCTCGCCGCCGGCGCCGATCTGGTCTGCTTCTCCGGCGACAAGCTGCTGGGCGGGCCGCAGGCGGGCATCGTGGCGGGCCGGGCCGACCTCGTCGAGCGGCTCCGCCGGCATCCGCTGCAGCGCGCGCTGCGCGCCGACAAGCTCACGCTCGCCGCGCTCGAGGGAACCCTTCGTGTTGCTCTGGAGCAGCCGGACGAGGTGCCGGTGCTGCGCATGCTGCGCGAGCCGGTCGAGATCGTCCGCGCTCGCGCCGAGCGGCTGGCGCAGCTCACCGGCGGCGAGGTCGAGGAGACCGTCGCCCGCGCGGGAGGTGGCGCCCTTCCCCTCGCAGAGCTGCCGAGCTATGCCTGCGCGGTCGAGGATGAGCTCGCCGAGCGGCTGCGCACAGCCGAACCGCCCGTCGTCGGGATCGTGCGCGACGGGAGGCTGTTGCTCGATTGCCGCACGCTGACCGACGCCGACTTGGACGAGGTGGCACGCGCGATCGCCGCCGCGCGGAGATGACCACCCTCTGGGACCTGATGCGCGGCGCGATGGTGACGAAGGCGCTGGGCGCCGCAGCCGACTTGAGGCTCGCCGACGCGCTCGCGGACGGCCCCCGTCCCGTTGCCGAGCTCGCGCAGGCGGCGGGAGCGGACGGGGACAACCTCCACCGGATCCTGCGCGCCCTCGCGAGCGAGGGCGTGTTCGCCGAAGACGAGCCCGGCGTCTTCCGGAACACGGAGCTGTCCGAGGGCTTGCGCTCCGACGAGGCGCACGCGTTCGCGCACCTGTTCGGGTCGGTGTTCTACGACGCAATCGGCACGCTCGACGCGAACGCGGCGGAGGAGACGTTCTCGCGCCGCTTCAACACGGACTTCTGGTCGTGGCTCGACGCAAGGCCGGCCGAGCGTGCGGCCTTCGACGCGGCAATGGCCGGCGGCAAGGACCGGCCGGCCGATCGGCTGGCCGGGCTCGACTGGCACGACGGCACCGTCGTCGTCGACGTCGGCGGCGGGAACGGCGCGCTGCTCCGGGCGTTGCTCGAACGACGTCCCGAGCTGCGCGGGATCGTGCTCGACCTGCCGGAGACGGTGCGAGACGAAGCGGCGCTCGGCGATCGGATCGAGTTCGTGGCCGGCAGCTTCTTCGACTCCGTCCCGACAGGAGATACCTACGTCCTCTCCGGCATCCTCCACGACTGGAGCGACGAGCGCGCCGGCGCCATCCTGCGAACGATCAGCCGCGACGCTCCGAAACAGGCACGACTGCTGGTCCTGGAGAACGTGCTCGAGCATGGAAACGAGCCGAACGGCGCGAAGTGGCTCGACCTGCTCATGCTCGTCCTCGGCGGCCGCGAGCGGACGGCAGCGGACTGGCGCGCGCTGCTCGCGGACGCCGGCTTCGAGATCACCGCCGTGGAGGACGGGCTCGTCCAGGCCGTATGCCGCTGACCGTCGGAACTGCCGGCCACATCGATCACGGCAAGACGTGGCTCGTCCGCGCGCTGACGGGCAAGGACACCGACCGCCTGCCGGAGGAGCGCGCCCGCGGAATCTCGATCGACCTCGGCTACGCGCCACTCGAGCTACCCGACGGGCGACGGCTGTCGCTCGTCGACGTCCCCGGCCATGAGCGGTTCGTGCGGACGATGGTCGCCGGCGCGACCGGCATCGACCTCTTCCTGCTCGTCATCGATGCGGCCGAGGGCGCGCGGCCACAGACGCACGAGCATCTCGCCATCCTGCGGCTGCTCGGCGTCCAGCGTGGCGTCGTCGCGGTGACGAAGGCCGACGCGGTCGACGTCGAGACGCTCGAGCTCGCGCTGGCCGAGTCCCAGGAGCTCGTGCCCGGCGCAGAGGTCGTGGCCGTCAGCGCGAAGACGGGCGCCGGGCTCGACGAGCTGCGAGCCGCGCTCGCGCGCGCCGCCCTGGAGAGCGAGCGGGAGGCTGGGCCGACGCGCCTGTACGTCGACCGCGTCTTCAGCCTGCACGGGATCGGCACCGTGGCGACCGGGACGCTTTGGTCGGGCCGGATTGCCGCCGGCGACACGCTGCGCGCCGAGCCCCACGGCCGCGACGTGCGCGTCCGCAGCGTGCACGTCCACGACGAGTCTGTCGACGCCGCCGAGGCAGGGCAGCGTGTCGCCGTCGCCCTGCCGGGGGTCGAGCGGCGCGAGCTCGCGCGCGGCGACGTGCTCGTCGAGCCCGGCGCGTACGCGCCCAGCTACCGCCTCGACGTCGAACTGGAGGAGCTCGACGCTGCAATTCCGTCGCGCGTCCTCGTTCACCACGGAACAGCGGCGACGCTCGCGCGCGTCGTCCGCAACGGCGACTTCGTTCAGCTGCGGCTCGCGGCCCCGATTGTCGCCGCACGCGGCGACCGAGTCGTCCTGCGCGCCGGGACGACGGTCGGCGGCGGGCGCATCACCGATCCGGCGCCGCCGCGGCATGTGTTCACGGGCGAGACCGCTGTCGACGACACGGAGGAGAAGCTCGCGGCGCTGCGACGCGAGCTCGAGCGCCGGCTGGATGCGGCAGATCCGCTCGATCCGGGTGTCCCCGTCCCTGCAGATGCACGGGAGCTCGTACCGCTGCTCGGCCTCGAGCTGCGCGGCGCCAAGCTCTATCGCCCCGGCGCGCAGGCGACGCTCGGAGGGCGCGAGCAGGAAGCGGCCGAGCTCGAGGCGCAACTCGGGGCCGAGCCGGTGAAGGTCGCGGACCCGCAGCTCGCGCGCTTCCTCGAAGAGTCCGGGCGGCTCGTCCGCGTCGGTGACGGATACGCGATCTCGCCCGCGGCGTACGAACGCGCGCGGGCGTTGCTCGTGGCTGAGCTCGCAGAGACGGAGCGGGTCACGCTCGCTCGTTTCCGCGACCTGCTCGGCACGTCGCGCAAGACCGCGCAGCTGCTGCTCGAGCGCTTCGACGCCGACGGCGTCACGCGGCGGGTCGGGGACTACCGGATCTCGAGACGGAAGACGTCCGGCCGGCTGTAGTGCCCGGCCGGGTCGAAGCGCTGGCGAGCCTCGTAGAGCGTCTGCGGATCGAGCTCCGCGTAGAGCACGCCCTCTTCATCCCAGAGCGGGCCGGCGAGGTAGTCGCCGTCCGGGCCGAGGATCGCCGAGCCGCCACGGCCCACGAGCTCGTCGCCCTCCGCGAGCGGCACGTAGTCCGGATAGCTGGACGCGCGCGCGAACACGCACGAGCTGAGTACGAACGCCCGAGCCTCGCGCGCGATGTGACGGATCGAGTCGTGCCAGTCCTCGCTGTCGTCCGCCGTCGGAGCCAGGTACACCTCAACTCCCGTCTCGTAGAGCGCGAACCGCGCAAGCGGCATCAGGTTCTCCCAGCAGATCAACCCGCCGACCTTGCCCGCGTCGGTCTGGATCGCCTCGAGCCCGGTCCTGCTGCCGAGCCCCCAGACGAGCCGCTCGTGGTTCGTCGGCATCAGCTTGCGGTGATGGAGCGCGAGCTCCCCCGCGGGTGAGTACAGGAGCAGGGCGTTGTAGATCGTGCCGCGCTCGAGCTCGTTCGCGCCGACCGCGAGCCAAAGCCCGCGTGCGCGTGCGATGTCGGCGAGCCGGTCGGAGTCGGCGCCCGGAACGGTGATCGACTCCCGTGCGAGCCGGCCGTACAGCTCCCGCGCGTTGCCGCCGTCCCAGCCGGCGAGATGGCGGGCCCAGCGGCTCGACGGGTACACCGGGATGAACGTCTCCGGAAAGAGCGCGAGCCGCGCACCGTTCGCCGCGATCTCGGCGGCGAGCGCGTCGATCTTGTCGATCGTCGCGGAGCGGTCGAAATAGACGGACTCGGCCTGGACGCACGCGACCTTGACCGCTGTCTCCATGTTCAGAGTCTAGGTCGCAAGCGAGTGCACGAGCTGGTCTTCGGCGTCGTAGTCGAAGCTGAGGTACTGCGCGCCACGCGGGAGCACATCGCGCCAGTCGCGGCCGTGCGTCGCCTTCAGCAGCCACTCGACCTGCGGCCCGATCGCATCCGTCCAGGTGGTCGCCGGCTGGTAGCCGAGCTCCTGCTCGGCCTTGGCCATGTCGACGAGGAATGGTCGCGGCACCGACCAGGGCGTCCCGCCGAGCCGCGAGGCATCAGGGAGCAGGATCTCGGTGAAGTCCCCGATGCGGCGCGCGATCTGCTGCACCGTCGGCGGGTCGGGGTCGCCGCAGTTGAAGACACCTGTGCGCGGCCGAGCCGCGATCCGCCGCACCAGCTCGCCGATGTTCGCCGCCGCGGTCGTGTGAAAGTGCCCGCTGCCTCGGTTCGACAGGAGGACGTACGGCCGCCGGTCGAGCCTCCGCTTGACGAAGTGCCACTCGCGCGCCATCCGGTCGCCGCTGCCGTAGATCGCGCAGGGCCGGACGATCGTGGCGGGCGTGCGCTCGTTTTCGAGCAGCCGCCGCTCGAGCTGCACCTTCTTCGTCGAGTACGTCGCGTCGCCCGGGTTCACCGTTCGCTGCGTCTCGGGGATCGGAACGGGAAGCTCGGGGAAGTCGTCGACGCCCGTCGCCTCGTCGAGGGTGCGGCCCTGGTCGTCTGCGTACACGGACGCGCTGGAGATCGCGACAATCGCGCCGACGTCACGCGCGAGCAATTGCTCCGCATGGTCGGCCTCGAACGGGACCACGTCAACCAGCAGGTCGAAGCCGTCGGCGACCGCCAACACGCCCTCATCGTCTCGATCCAGCGTGACGACCGCGAACTCGCTGCCGGTCGATCTACGCGAGCCGACCGTGACGTCCCACCCGTCGCGCGCGAGCGAGCGCGCGACCGCCGAGCCGACGTTGCCCGTTCCGCCGAGGATGAACGCGCGGCGGGCGATCAGTCGTCTGCGACGACGGCGTCCCCCACGCTGATCTCGCCGTCGCTGAGAATGTCTGCGTTCAGGCCGCCACGGTGCACGAGCCCTTTGATGATCCCCGGCTTCGTCATCGCCTGCAGTGTCGTGCACGGCTCACACAGCTCGACACCCTCGCACTCGACGTCGCCGATGCGGAAGGTCTTGCCGACGAGTGCGTTCACGTCGACGCCCCGTGTCACGACGTTCCGTCGAGACTCGCGCGGCTCGATCGAGATGCCGTGCTCCCGCTCCAACGCCTCGACCGCCTCGGCGGCGATCAGCGTCAGCGCCACGCCCGCAGGCGCGTCGCTCTTGAAGAAGTAGCGGTTGCCCTCGAGGCCGCGTCCCGCGAGCGCCCGGACCGACTCGACCGGCTCGGGGAGCAAACCTCGCTCGGGCGAGATGAAGATGCCTTCGACACGACCTGCCATCGCGTCAAGCCTAGCCTCCCCACCCGCCGCCACCCGGCGTCTCGATCGTGACGACGTCGCCGGCAGCGAGATTCCGCGTCAGCTTGGCGCCCGCCGGCTCGCCGTTGACGAGGTTGCGTCCCGGTGTTCCGGGAGAGCCGCCCCGCTCTCCGCCAGGTGCGTGCGCGCGGCGCTCGCTGATGATCGAGAGCCGGCAGTGGTCGAGGACGCGGAGCTCCCGGACGACCCCGTCGCCACCCCGATGAGCGCCCCCACCGCCGGAGCCTTGGCGGAGGCCATAGCGCTCGACGCGCAGCGGGTACTGCAGCTCGAGCGCCTCGACCGGCGTCGAGAGCGTGTTCGACATCGCGACGTGGACGCCGCTCGGGCCGTCTGCCTGAGGACAGGCGCCCTGCCCGCCGCCGATCGTCTCGTAGTAGGTGAAGCAGTCGTTGCCGAGCGTGACGTTGTTCATCGTTCCCTGTCCCTGCGCGGGCACGGGAATCGCGCGACCGAATGCGCGCATGACGACGTCGACGATGCGGGATGAGGTCTCGACATTCCCGCCGGCGACCGCGGCCGGTGGACGGGCGTTGACGAGACACCTCGCCGGAGCCGTCACCTTGACCGGCGCGAACGCGCCGCCCGAGGCCGGAACGTCCGGGTCGACGAGCACGCGCACGACGTAGAAGCACGCGGACTTCGCGACGGACAGCGGGCAGTTGAGATTGCCGCCGTGCTGCGGCGACGTCCCGGCGAAGTCGATCGCGACTTCGTCGCCGCTGATCGTGACGGCCGCGTGCAGCTCCAGGCGTCCCTCGAGCGGCTCCATGAAGTCCGCCGCCTGGTAGCGCCCGTCCGGCAACTGCGCGATGCCCGCGCGCATCGCGCGCTCCGAGTAGTCGTAGAGCTCGTCCATCGCGGCTGTGACGGTCTCCCGCCCGCGCCGCGCGCACAGCTCGGCGACGCGCTGCTCGGCAAGCCGGTGCGCGGCAAGCTGCGCGCGGAGGTCGCCGCGGCGCTCGTCGGGGTTGCGCATGCGCCCGACGATGGCTTCGTCGAAGAGCGACGGCCCGATGACGACCCCCTCTTCGCCCAGCTCATGCGAGTCCGCCGGCATCGAGCCGGGCTCGCGGCCGCCAACGTCGGCATGGTGCGC
This sequence comes from Gaiellaceae bacterium, assembly GCA_035262005.1. GTDB lineage: Bacteria > Actinomycetota > Thermoleophilia > Gaiellales > Gaiellaceae > 3-1-20CM-4-69-9. The sequence continues at coordinate 11,887 of DATFTK010000177.1, forward strand.
GCGGGTCACCGCGAAGCCGACTTCCGTGCGCGAGACGAGCGTGATGTCCGGCAGGTGCGTGCCGCCCGCGTACGGGTCGTTGAGCATCCAGACCTGCCCGGGCTGCGGGTCGCGCGCCACCACGGCCGCGACCGCGTCCGGCATCGCGCCGAGGTGAACCGGAATGTGCTCCGCCTGCGCGATCATCCGCCCGCGTTCGTCGAACAGCGCGGTGGAGCAGTCGCGGCGCTCCTTGATGTTCGCCGAGAACGCCGACCGCACGAGCACCGCGCCCATCTCCTCCGCGATCGCGCGCAGCAGGCTGCCGAGGATTTGGAGCTCGATCGTCACGATCGCGTCAGTCGCAGCATGCGACCATCCCTAGCCCCCACCCACCCGGGGGGAAGCCAGCAGGTGGCGCCGGGGAGCTCGACCACGGCCGGGCCGGCGACGTCGACGAGCTCACCGACCGGCAAGTCGAGCTGCGGGCCGCGCGCCACATCCGCAGTTCGCACTGCAACGAGCTCGATCTCGCGTTCGCGCTCGGCGAAGCCGTACAGCTCCGCATGCGCGCGGTGGAACGAGTCGGCGAGCTGGTCGTGCAGCGGCAGCGTCAACTCGAACGACTGCCCGGCATAGCGCAGGTCGGCCTCGCCCGCTCGGGGCAGCTCGCCTGCATCGGCGAGCGGGAGGAGGTACGAGCGGACGCTGTCGCGCCGCTCGTCGGCGGCGACAAGCCCGAGCGCCGACAGGACGCCCGCCACCTCCGGTACCAGGACGGTCTGGATGCCGAGCTCGTCAGCGAGCTCGCACGCGTGCAACGGCCCCGCACCGCCGAACGCCACCAGCGCGAAGCCCGCAGGGTCGTGTCCCCGCTCCACGGAGACGACTCGCAGCGCCCGCAGCAT
>DATFTK010000178.1:0-3253 GCA_035262005.1 Gaiellaceae bacterium
AGGGGGCAGGCCCCGGCGGTGACCACCCCGATGCGCTCCTGCGTCGGCTGGCGCAGGACATCGAAGAGATCAAGCTCGAGCTTCGGCGCGCACGGAGCGAACGCCTCGAGGACCTGACGCTCGTGGTCGACTTGATCACGACCAGCTGGCGCGCCGTCGACAGACGGCTCGGCGCCATCGACCGGAAGCTCGACCGGCTCGAAGCTCCGCCGGACCGTGCCAGCCGGCCTCGTCTACCCTGAGCGCGGATGCCGGAGATCGAGCGGAAGTTCCTTGTCCGCGACCCGCCCGGTGAGCTGCCCGGTCGGCCGGAGCACATCCGCCAGGGCTACCTCAGCATCGAGCCGGTCGAGGTCAGGATCCGCAGCCGCACGGGGCGTCCGCACGAGCTGACGGTCAAGTCGATCGGCGGCCTCAGCCGCAGCGAGGTGAACGTCCAGCTCACTCGGGAGCAGTTCGATGAACTGTGGCCGCTCGTGCAGCGCGGCATCGAGAAGGAGCGAACGGCTTTCGAGCTCGATGCGTGGACGGTGGAGGTCGACGTCTACGGCGGCAAGCTCGCCGGGCTCGTCGTCGCCGAGGTGGAGTTCGGCTCGGAGGACGAGGCCCAGGGGTTCACGCCGCCGGGCTGGTTCGGCCGTGAGATCACGAGCGACGCCCGCTTTCGGAACGCCGCGCTCGCTGTGGCGGAAGCGCCGCCGTAACAAAGGTACGATCCCACCACATGTCCGTTGCGACACCCAGGATCTCTGCCGAGAAGCTCCCCGAGCTGCTCGAGCTGATGGAGGGCGCCGACAGCGTCGAGCTGAAGCTGACGGTCCCGATGTCGGATCGCGGTTCGTCGGGCCGGTCACTCGGCGTCGACCCGCTGGACGCGCAGATCCGCCAGGTCTACTTCTTTGACACTCCGGACCTGGCGCTGAACAAGAAGGGCCTCGTCGTCCGCGCCCGGCGCGTGCAGAAGAAGGGTGACGACTCTGTCATCAAGCTCAGGCCTGTCGTGCCGGCCGAGCTTTCGGACGATCTGCGAGCGTCTGAGAACTTCTTCGTCGAGGTCGACGCGATGCCCGGCGGGTTCGTATGCTCGGGCTCGATGAAGCGCGGGCTGGGCCTGAACGTCGTCAGGCCGACCGTCTTCGGCGAGCGTCCGCTGCGCAAGCTGTTCTCGAAGGAGCAGCGCGCGCTGTACGAAGCGCACGCGCCGGAAGGCGTGGCGATCGACGACCTCGCGATCCTCGGCCCGATCTTCGTCCTCAAGCTGCGCTGGGTCCCCGAGGACCTCGCACGGAAGCTCGTCGCAGAGATCTGGTTCTATCCCGACAACTCGATGATCCTCGAGCTGTCCACGAAATGCGCCCCGAACGAGGCGTTCCAGGTGGCGGCGGAGGCACGAGCGTACCTCGCCAAGAACGGGATCGAGCCGAGCGCCGAGCAGGAGACGAAGACGAAGAAGGCGCTCGAGTTCTACGCCGCGACGCTCTGACGGCTTCCGTCCTCGAGACACAGCCGCCACGCTTCACCCCGAGTGAAGTCGCCGAGATCGCGGCTGAGGTGTTCGGCGTTCACGGAACGGCACGCGACCTCGGCAGCGAGCGCGACGGGACCTTCCTGATCGAGGACGGCGGCTCGGACGCCGTGCTGAAGATCTCGAACTCCGGTGAGGACGAGGCGGTGCTCGACCTCGAGCAGGCGGCGATCGCGCACGCGCGTCGCGTCGACCCCGGCCTGCCGATCGCGCGGCCGATCGCGGAGCGGGCGAGCTTCGACGGCCACCACGTGCGTCTCTTCGAGCGGCTGCGCGGGCGCACCGGCGGTCCGGAGCTCGACGAGCGGGCCGTCCACGAGTTCGCCGCGACGCACGCGCGGCTGAACATCGCGCTCAGGTCGTTCTTCCATCCGGCCGCACGGCGTGACCTGCTCTGGAGCCTCGAGCAGACACCGCGGCTCCGGCAGTTGCTCGACGCGGTCGAGGACACGCGGCAGCGCGCGCTCGTCGAGCGGGTCGTCGACACCTTCGAGGAACGCGTCGTCCCGCGCTGGCTCCACTTGCGCGCGAACATCGTCCACGGCGATTTCACGCTCGGGAACGTCCTGCTCGGCGACGACAACCGCATCAGCGGGATCGTCGACTTCGGCGACTGCGCGTACGGCGCCCAGGCAGGAGACTTCGCGATCGCGGTTGCGTCGCTGCTCCGCGGCCGTCCGCGCGACGACGTGTTCCGCTTCGGCCGGGTGGCCGTCGACGGCTACGCCTCGCGACTGCCGTTCGAGCCGGAGGAGCTCGCGGTGCTCGGGCACCTGGTCGCCGCGAGGCTCGCGATGGTCGTCACGATCAGCGCGTGGCGGGTGCGCCGCTATCCGGAGAACGCGGAGTACATCCAGGCGGAGGACGACGACTCCCTGGCGCTGCTCGAGCTCTTCGACGAGCTCGGGCCCGACCAGGTCGCGCGTGAGCTGGGCGCGCCCCAGGCGCCTGCGGCGACTCCCGAGCTGGCGGAGCGCCGCGCCCACGCGCTCGGCGCACTGGTGACGCCGCTCACCTACTCCCAACCCGTGCACACGGTGCGCGGGGAGGGCGTGTGGCTCTTCGACGCCGACGGCAACAGGTTGCTCGACGCGTACAACAACGTCCCGGTCGTGGGCCATTGCCATCCGCGCGTCACCGAGGCGGTCGTGCGCCAGACGCGGACGCTCAACACGCATGCGCGTTATCTGTACGAGCCGCTGATCGAGCTCGCTGAGCGGCTGCTCGAGACGATGCCGCCCGCCGCCCGGCTCGACACCGTCATGCTCGTCAACTCCGGCAGCGAGGCCAACGACATGGCCTGGCGCATCGCGTCGGCAGCCACCGGCTCGCGCAGCGCGATCGTGACGGAGCACGCCTATCACGGGGTGACCGAGGCGATCGCCGCCCTGTCGCCCGAGGAGTGGCCGCGCGGCTACAACCCGCCCGACGTCACTCGCATCCCCGTGCCGAGCCTCGAGACGGGGAAGCTCGACGGGCTCGCCGCGACGTTCCTGGACTGCGGCCTGACCAGCGACGGCATCTGGACTCCCGCTCCGGCAGACGTGGGAGCCCTCGTCGACACGACGCACGCGGCCGGCGGGCTCTTCGTCGCGGACGAGGTGCAAGCAGGCTATGGCCGCTTCGGCAGCCACCTCTGGTCGTTCGAGCACTACGGCGTGACGCCGGACATCGTCACGCTCGGCAAACCGATGGGAAACGGCTATCCGGTCGCCGCTCTGATCACGC
>DATFTK010000179.1:0-11372 GCA_035262005.1 Gaiellaceae bacterium
GAAGCCTGCGATCAAGCAGGCGACCGCTGCTCGGACGAGCAGTCGGGGCGCGACTTGGGGACGGCCTTGCTCTCGGGGTTGGGTTACGGACGTGGAAGGGTGTGTGACGCCGAAGCGTCCGCGGAGGACGAGGCCGAACAAGAGCGCGAGCGAAGGGAACACGACGGCGGCGCCGGCCAGGACAGCGACGACGATCGCGACGAGCGTGTCGTGGCCGGCCGCGGCCTGGTCGACCGTAAGCCCGGGGAGAATCGTCGGCCAGCGCGCGGCCGCCCAGCCGGCGACGATCGCGGCGACCGCGAGCGCGGCCCCGTAGCGGGCCGGCTCGTACCGCCGGCGGTAGACGAGCGCCAGGGTCGCCGAGCCGGCCAGCGCAGAGGCGATAACGGCGGGAAGCGCACGCCCGCTCAGCAACGAGTGGAACAGCTCGTGGTTGTCAGCGTCGACGATGAAGATGCCTGCGAACGCAATCGCACCGGCAACGACCCCCGCACCCAGCGCCCGTGCGCGGAAGTCGCGTTCGAGCTCGCCGTCCTGCTCGCGGGCGGCGTCGGCCGCGAGGTACACCGCGGCGAGGTAGGCCGAGGTGGCGACGGCCAGCACGCCGATCAAGATCGAGGTCGGATTGAGCCAGCTCGACCACAGGTCGCCTGCAGCGTTGCCGACGGGAACCCGGTCGGTGGCGATCCCGCCGATTGCGGCGCCGAGCGCGAACGGCGTGAGGATCGATGAGAGCGCGAAGATCGTGTCGATCCGCGTGGACTCGCGGACGTTCGCCGCGCCGGCCCGCAGGGCGTAGGCAGCACCGCGGAAGACGATCCCGATGACCGCGATGAACAGCGGTACCGCGAGCGTCGAGGCGATCGACCCGAACGCGATCGGGTACGCGGTCCAGAAGACGGTGAGCACGAAGATCAACCACACGTGATTCGCCTCCCACACCGGTCCGATCGAGTGGTGCGCCTCTTCACGCACTCGCTCGGCGCCCCGTCCGCGGCCGGCGAAGAGCTGCCAGAAGCCCGCACCGAAGTCCGCGCCGCCGAGCACCGTGTACAGCGCGAGCCCGATGAGGACGAAGACGAGCGGCAGTGCCTCGAGCATCGCTACAGGGTCTCCAGCGCCGGCGACGGCTCGGACGGAAGGTCGAGTGGGCGCCGCGCGAGCCGCACCAGCACCCACGCCAGCCCGATTCCGACCACGAGGTAGCTCACGCCGAGCGTCGCGTAGCCGACGGGGATTCCGTCCGCGCCGGTGACGGCGGCTGCGGTCGGCATCACCCGGTAGACGACCCACGGCTGGCGGCCGACTTCGGTCACCGTCCAGCCGGCGATCAGCGCGACGACCGACAGCGGCCCGGCCACGACGAGCGCCCGGTAGAACCAGGTCGACTCCGGCAGGCGCTTGCGCCGGGCCCAGGTCGCGACGTACACGAATCCGAGCAGCGCCAGCAGCGTCCCGATCCCGACCATCGTCTGGAACGCGAACCGCACGACGTTCACGGGCGGGCGCTCGGCGGCCGGAACGGCGGCAAGCCCCTCCACCGTCGCGTTCCACTTGTGGGTCGAGAGGAACGACAGCAGGTGCGGGATCTCGATCCCGTACCTGACCTGGTCGTCCGTGTACCAGCCGAGCAGGTGCTCGGGCGCCCCGCGTGTCGTCGCGTAGAGACCCTCGAAGGCCGCGAGCTTCGTCGGCTGCGTGCTCGCGACCTCGCGCGCCGCCCAGTCGCCGACCAGGACCTGCACCGGCGCCGCGAGCGCCGCGACGGTCAAAGGGATCGCCAGGGCCGTCCGCTCGTACCGTCCCCAGCGCCCGCGCAGCCGGCCGAATGCGTACACGCCGGCGACGATGAAACCGCTGACGATGTAACCGGCGATGTACATGTGGATCAGCTCGTGCCAGAGGTACGAGTTCGCGAACAGCGCCTTCCACGGGTTCACGTCCACCACCGCGCCGCCGCGCAGCCGGAAACCGCCGGGGTGGTTCATCCAGGCGTTGACCGAGATCACCATCAAGGACCCCGTGAACCCGGTGATCACGATCGGGATCCCGCTCAAGAGATGCATGCGGGGCGAGAGGCGTCCCCACCCGTATACGTAGATCCCGATGAAGATCGCCTCCAGGAAGAAGGAGAAGCCCTCGATCGCAAAGCCGAGCCCGAACACGCTCCCGAACGTCCCCATGAAGTTCGGCCACAGCAGCCCCATCTCGAAGCTCAGGACTGTCCCGGTGATCACTCCGACGGCAAACAGCGCCACCATCACCCGCGACCAGCGCCGCGCAAGCGTCAGGTACAGCGGATCGCCGGTCCTGAACGCCAGCCACTCGACGAACAGCAGCATCGCCGGAAACGAGATCGCAAAGGCGACGAGCGGAATGTGCACGACGAATGACATCGCCTGCATCTGCCGCGCCTGCAGGAGGTAGTCCTGCTGCACTGGGGCGAGGCTCCCGGAAGCCAGTAACAAGCTACTCACCTCGGAATGATCTCAGACCGCCTCTTCCCTGGAGTCGCAGGCCGGCGGGCCTCTTTCGGTTCCTTCCGGGCTACCGCAACCACGTCTTCAGCGAGGGTCTGGAACCGCTGCTGCTGGTGCTGCTGCTGCTGCTGCTGCTGGCGTTCGTGATCGCGTTCTCGTGCGCTCGGGGCTACGCGCGCATGGCGCGCAAGCGTGGCTGGGGAAGCGGCAGCATCGGCGGTGTCCACCTCCATCACGAGGTCGTGGGTATCGTCCTGATGCTCGTCGCCGGTCTCGCCGCCGTCATGCCTACCGGGACCGACCCAGTCGTGCGAAACGTCTGCGTGCTCACAGAGCCGTTCGGGCTCGCCGATCCCGTTGCCGGGCATCGCAGCCGTTTCGTCGTCCTGATCTACGCGTCCAACGTCACCTTCACCGCGATCACCTTCCTCAAGGCCAAGCCTTTCGCGGGGATCGCGGCCGTCGCCCTGCCCGTGTTCGGCTGGTTCGGGGCCGTCCGACCTACGAGAACAACGGCACGAGCCGTCGGCGGTCGCGCAGCTCCTCGAGCTCGCGGTCCGGCGGCCGCGCTGTGAACCGCTCGGCGGCGTCAAGCACCCTCGGCAGGAGCTCGACATCGCCGACGGTGTTCAGAAACACGCCGGGGCGGCCGAGCACCCAGTGCACGGAAAGGTCGATGTCTTCCTGTTCCCGCAACGGCTCGTACCACGTCGCGGCCGTCTGCTCGCGTCCGTCCCACGGCGCAAGGCTGATCGCCTTGATCGTCTGGAGTGCGACACCGCGTTCGCTGCAGGCGGAGGCGAGCGCTTCGAAGTCGGCTGCGTAGCGCGCGTCGCGCATCTGCACGTAGCTGTAGGGGAGCAGGACGGAGTCGAAGGCGAACCGCTCGAGGCTCCTCGAGTGCATGTGCGCGACCGTCAGCCCGTGGCCGGTGACGCCGATGAAGCGGACCAGTCCCTCGTCGCGCGCCTCGAGCGCAGCATCGAGCGCTCCGCCTTCCCGTAGCGCGAATTCCCACTCGATCACGTCGACGAGGTTGTGGAGCTGCAGGAGATCCACGTGATCGACTCCGAGTCGGTCGAGCGAGCGGCGGATCTCCTCGCGCGCCTCGCCGTAGTCGCGCTTGCCTGTCTTCGTGGCGAGGAAGACCTTCGAGCGGTGCTCCTTCAGCCACGGCGCGAGGCGCAGCTCCGAGTCGCCGTACGACGCCGCCGTGTCGATGTGGTTGACGCCGTGCTCGAGCAGTCTCGCGAGCGCGGCATCGGCCTCCTGCTGCGTGACGGAAGCGAGTGCCGCGGCGCCGAAGATCGTGCGCGAGCTCTCGTGCCCTGTCCGACCGAACGGCGCGGCCGCAATCACTTGCCGAGCCTACCTCTCGGTTGGACCTTGTGGACCCGGGCGACGGGTGGGATGCTCCGTCTGAGGCTCATGAGCGTTCGCTCGTACGAGGAAGCCTGCTCGGCTCACCGATGGGTTGTGCCTGCGCGATACAACGTCGCGGCTGACGTCTGCGACAAGCATCCCCGCGAGAAGCCGGCGATGGTGTGGGAGAGCTTCGACGGCTCTCACCGGGAGCTCGTCTGGGGCGAGCTTCAGGATCTCGCGAACCAAGCCGCGCACCTGCTCGCAGCACGCGGGGTCGAGCGCGGAGACCGAGTTGCGGTCGTCCTGCCGGCGACACCGGAAACAGCGGCGGTCTTCTTCGGCATCTGGAAGCTGGGCGCGATTCTGCTCTCGATGTCGGTGCTGTACGGAGACGAGTCGATCCGGCACCGGCTCAGCGACTCGGACGCGAAGCTGGTCATCACTGACGCTGCGAACGCCGGGCGCTTCGGCACCGCGAGCGCCGAGCTCCTGCTCGTCGATCGCGAGACGTTCGTCGGGGCTTCGACCGATCCGATCATGTGCGACACGTCGGCCGACGATCCCGCGCAGCTCTATTACACGTCGGGCACCACGGGGCTCGCGAAAGGGATCGTCCATGCGCATCGCTACATCCTCGGCCACGAGGAGTTCCTCTACTGCCACGAGGTCGAGGACGGCGAGCGTTTCCACGGCATGGGCGAGTGGGCTTGGGCGGCGGGGATTGCGCCGCTTCTCGGGCCGTGGCGACTCGGGGCGCTGCAGTGCGTCTATCAGCGCGAAGGAGGCTTCGATCCCCACAAGCAGCTCGACTTCCTCAGCCGCCACCGCGTGACGAACGTGTTCACCACCCCGACTGCAATGCGCGCGATGATGTCGATCGGCGACGCGGGAACACGCTATCCGCAGATCTTCCGGCGCGTCTGCTCGGCCGGCGAGCCGCTGAACCCAGAGGCGATTCGGTGGTTTCGCGAGCAATACGGAGTTACGGTGCTCGACTACTACGGCCTGACCGAGTCGTATCCGCTCGTTGCGAACTACCCGTTCATGGACGTGCGCGAGGGCTCGATGGGCAAGCCGATGCCCGGCTGGGAAGTTGCGATCCTGGACGAAGACGAAAGGCCCGTAACGCAGGGCGAACGCGGCGAGATCTGCCTGCGCGCGCGCTCGAATCCGCACTACCCGCTCGGGTACTGGCAACGGCCGGCGGACAGCATCGAGGTCTTCGGCGGGAAGTGGTTCCACACGAAGGACGCGGCTCGGCAGGACGAAGACGGCTATGTCTGGTACGAGGGCCGTGCCGACGACGTCATCATCTCGGCCGGGTACAGGATTGGCCCATTCGAGGTCGAGTCCGCTTGTCTCGAACACGACGCCGTGCGTGAGGCCGCCGCCGTCGCCTCGCCCGACGAGTTGCGAGGCAACGTCGTCAAGGCATTCATCATCCTTGCGGAGCACCACGAGCCCTCGGAAGAACTGGCCGAGGAGATCAAGAGCTTCGTCCGCGAGCGCTTGTCTGCGTACGCCTACCCGCGGCGGGTCGAGTTCGTCACCGATCTGCCCAAGACACTGACCGGGAAGATCCGTCGCATCGAGCTTCGCGAGCTCGAGCGCGACCGGGCCCCAGCTGGGTAGCGAACTATCCCGATGGAGCGGTACGTGGTGACAACACGTTTGAAGCCGGGCGCGACCCACGCCGCGGAAGACCTCCTCTCGCAGGGACCACCGTTCGATCCGGCCGAAGCCGGCCTCTCGGCTCACGCCGCCTACCTCACGGACGATCGGGTCTTCCTCGTGTTCGAAGGCGAGGCCGCGCACGCAACGGCGCTCAGCCTTGCGAAGCGGCACGTGATCGAGGTGACTCAGTGGCAGGAGCTCGTCTGGGAGCTGCCCTCGGTCGTCGGGGACGTGCCGCCCGACGCCCGCTGTCTGTACCGGTGGCCGGAACCGCCCTTGTCGGTTACTCCCTGAGCTCCAGGAGCCGTCGCTCGACGCGGTCTCGAGCCTCGGGATCGTCCATTCTCTTGGCGAGGCTCGCCGCCTGAGACCAGAGCCGCGCCGCCTGGGTGTGAGCCTGGAGCGATGCGGCCTGGTTCGCTGCGCGTTCCAGGTACTCGAGCGCGCGCTCCAGGTCGCCGCCGCGGGCACGGTAGAACGCGAGCTGTTCGAGATGGTCGTCGAGGGAGTCGCGGAAAGCCTCTTCGTACGCAACGGCGACTCGGCGGTAGAGCTCACGTCGACGCGCCCGGGTCAAGGTCGACAGTGCCGCTTCCTGCAGGAGGCCGTGTGTGAAGGAGTACTCGCGAATCGGAGCGCTCCGACTCTCGCTGATGATGTTCGCGCGCACGAGTTGCACGAGATTCCGCTCGATGTCGGCAACCCCGGAGACCTGAGCGAGCGCGGTCGTCGCGAAGGTTCGGCCGAGGATGGCTCCCACCTGTGCCACTCGCCTGGCATCACGCGGAAGCGCCGCGATGCGGGCAATCAGGAGGCTCTCGAGGGCCGTCGGCAGCTGCGCGACGGAGACCGTCAGCGCCCAGGTCCGGCGCGGAGTCAGGCCACCGCTCTCGAGCAGCGAGCGCAGAAGGTGCTCGAGGTACAGGGGGTTGCCCTCGGCCAGCGAGATCACCTCGCGCTCGGCTTCGGACGAGAGCTCGCCGGGGGTGAACTGTGACAGCAGCTCGGCGCAGTCGTCGTCGCTGAGGGGCCCGAGCGTCACGTCGACCGCCGCGCCCGGCCGCTCGCGGCGGACGCGCTCTCGGAACTCGCGGTCTCTCGCGTCGGGTGTTGCGCGGCTTGTCGCCGCCAACATGAGCGGGCCGTCGTCGAGGAGGCCGACCAGGTGTTCGAGGACATCGAGCGTGCCGTGGTCGGCCCAATGGAGGTCGTGGATCGCGAGCACTGCTGGTCGACCCTCGCGGCAGATGCCGACGATCCACCTCGCATACGCTCGCGCGAGCTCGACGCCGAACTGATCCGACGGCGTGTTCGAGTCGGCGTCTGGTGACAGCAGCGTCGCGAGGTAGGGAAGGGCGTCAGGCTCGAGACCGAGGCGTTCGAGCGTCGCCGAGCGGCCGACGACATCGTCCGCGCCCACCCACCCACGTAGTGCTTCGGCGAGTGGGTGATACAGCGGCTGTCCCCCGTAGGACGCGCATCGTCCCTCGAGCCACGTCACGCTGTTGCCGAGCTGGTCACGAAGCCACTCGAGCAGGCGCGTCTTCCCGATGCCGGCCTCGCCGTTGAGGAAGAGCAGCTGACCGTAACCGCGACGGAGCGCCTCGCTCGCCGACAGAAGCAGTGCCTGCTCGTGCTCCCGGCCGATCAGTCCGCCCGCGTCTGTCCTCGGGCGGACATTCCGAGCGCCCAACAGTCGCCAAGCCTCGACCGGCATCTCTCTACCCCGGACCGTGATGCGGCCGAGCGGCGCGAGCAGGAAACGGCCTCCGAGCTTCCGGGCCGTCGCGCCCCCGATCACGATCGTCCCTGGCTCGGCGGTGCCCTGCAGCCGCGCGGCGACGTTCATCGTGTCGCCGAGCGCCACCGGATGGCGTTCTGCCATGCCGACGACGCCGATCGCGACCTGTCCGCTGTTGACGCCCACGCGGACCTTGATGTCGGCCAACTTCGATGTCTCGCGAATCTCGTCTGCGTACTTGTCGATGGCGTCGACAACGCTGAGAGCCGCGCTCGCCGCCCGGTCGGCGTCGTCCTCGGTCGCCGCGGGAAATCCGAAGAACGCCGCTATGCCATCGCCCATGTAGGCGTCGATGACACCGCCGAACTGCTCGACTGCGCGGCACATCCGGTCGACACACCCGCCCATCAAGGCGGCGTACTCGCCGGGCTCCAACCGCTCTGCGAGCGGCGTGGAGCCGACGACATCCGCGAAGAGGACACTGACGGGCCGCAGCTCGTCCTCCGCTTCGACCGGTGTCGGGGATGCCCGTGCAACAGGCGCAGGCGACGGGCCGCCCGCAACGAGCACCTCGATGCGTGTCTTGCCGACTTTGACCACGTCGCCCGGTGCGAGCGCGGTTGGGGTGTTGATGCGCTCTCCGTTGACCCAGGTGCCGTTGAGCGAGGAGAGGTCACGGATCTCGATCCCGTCGGCGGTCTGCGTGATCACGGCATGCGTGCGCGAGATCTCGGGGTCGTCGATGACCAACCCGGCATCCTCGGTCCGCCCGAGTATCAGCTCGCCCTCGACTCGAATGCGCCGTTCGCTGTCGACACCGTCGACGATCGACACGATCGCCGCGTCGTGCGCAGCGACGTGCATTACGCGAGAACCTTGCCGATGCGGTGGTGCCAGAACCGCCACCAACCGTAGAGGCCCGGATGATCGCTGCCGCCCTCGACTGCGATGCCGAGGAGATCCGTGTGCGTCGACTGCTTGAACTTCCGGTGCGTCCAGACGATGACGACGTTGTTGCCGTCGAAGTAACAGAAACGGGAGCCGCCCGGCTTCGCCGCCGCGCCCGGCGCGGACGGATTGTGCAGCCATGTTCCTTCACCGCCCCAGCTGAGGCCGTTGCAGCGCCCGAAGTTGCGCTTCACCCCGTGCCGGCGCCGCTCCGCCTCGTAGGCGCGCTGCACTGCCGCGCCGCTCGCGAACGTCGACACCTCGAGCCGGTCGGGACTGAATGTCGTCGCGCCCTTGGGCGGGAGGCAGACGGCGGACTCGACGGCGCCGGGACGAGGCGATTCGGTCTTGCACGTTTCCCAGACCGGGGCGGGAACGAGCGCGGAGAGCGGATGGATCACGGGCTTGTTGACCGCCGCAGCAGCAGGCGTCGCCGGCTCGTCGTTGCGCGTCACGAAGTAGACGACTACGCCGGACGCCGACGCGGCAAGGAGAACGAGCAGCGCCATCAGTAGCACGAGCTTCAACGGCGTCAGCTCGAACGCCCGCGACTTCTCGCGTGGTCGGGCGGCCGGCTCGGGAGCTACGGCGGGCTCTTCCGAGCTCGACTCGACGGGATCGGGCGGCGCTGCGGGAGTCTCCGCCGACGCGATGGTCGGCGCCGGAGGACGCGCGCTCTCGACACGGCGCCCAGCTCCGCTTGCCGCGTTCCGGGCGGCGTGGACGAGGTCCCCGCACGAGGAGAACCGCTCGGCCGGATCCTTCGCCAGCGCGGTCGCGATCACACCGTCGAACGCGTGCGGCAACTCGGGGCGCGTCCGCGTCACCGAGGGCGGCGGGTCGACGAGATGCGCATGCAGCACGGCGTGCTCGGTCCCGTGCGCGAACGGTGGAGTCGACGTCAGACACTCGTACAGGACGCACCCCAACGCGTAAACGTCCGTGCGTGCGTCGACCGGCCCTCCTTCGATCTGTTCGGGGGCGGCGTATTCGACGGTTCCGAGGAAGTGCCCCGTCGAGGTCAGCCCCCGCGCAGTCGTCTGTTTCGCGACGCCGAAGTCCGTCAAGTACGCGTGGTCGGTGGTCTCCTCGAGGAGGATGTTGCCGGGCTTCACGTCACGATGGACCAGCGAGTGGGCGTGCGCAGCGTCGAGCGCGCTCGCGATCTGCTCGACCAGGAAGATCGTGCGGCCGACGCCGAGCAGCCCGCGCTTGAGGACCTCCTTGAGGTCGGGCCCCTCGACGAAACGCATCGCGATGTAGAGCAGACCGTCGTCCTCGCCGGCGTCGTAGATCGGAATGATGTTCGGGTGGTCGATCGCGGCGGCGATCTGCGACTCGCGGACGAAGCGCTCGCGGAACTGTTCGTCCCACGCCAGCTCTGTGGTCAGCACCTTCAGTGCGACCCGTCGCCCGAGGCGAACCTGCTCGGCGACATAGACCACGCTCATGCCGCCGCGACCGAGGACCGATTCGATCCGGAACCCCGCGATCTGCGTACCGATTCTCGTGCGAGACGCCATCGCGTCGAGGCCGTCCATTATCTGCCCCTCCGCGGCGAAATCCCAGCCGGCTGTAACCGACCCATGCGATCAAGACGCGTTGGTGCGTGGCCCTCTTCCAGGCGTCAAGATCTCGACGATCGAATTCGATAGGGGGTGAGTTCATGTTCAAGTGGCTGCAGAAGCGCCGCGGCAAGGACCAGCAGGACGCCACCGACAAGCCGCAGCAGGGCGACCGCGACTCCGGAGAAGAGGAGTACGAGTCGGAAGAGGAGTTCGAGGAAGAGGTCTCGCCCTCAGGACTGACGAGGGCGAAGACCGACAACATCTGAGCCTCGGCAACTCATAGGCAGGACGCAACGGAGATCTGTATGCTCGGCGTCCATGCGTCCGATGGTGCCTGGGCAATGCAGTAGCACGCGATCAGCAGCCCTGAGCAGGGCTCAACTTTTGCGTCGAGGGGCTGTCGGCGGAACCGCGGTTCTCTCGGGCTCCGTCCTCGCGACGTTCGCGGAACGCGCCGACGCGGCTACGTCGTCCGACAACGATCTGGCCTACCTGCGTCTTCTGGTCGCGGCCGAGTTGCTCTCCGCGGACTTTCAGGCGAAGGCGCTCATGAGCCGGAGACTGAGCGGTCGTTCGAAGGCGGTGTTGAGGAAGATGGCCGCGGACGAGAAGGCGCACTACGCAAGGCTCGCTCAGCTGATGACGGCTGCGGGCCAGCCACCGGCGACCTCGGCAGACATCGACTTCTCCTACCCCAAGGGCAGCTTCGCGTCGCAGTCCTCTGTGCTCAAGCTTGCCGCGAGGATCGAGGCCCTCGTGCTCGGTGCGTATCTCGGTGCGGTCGAGAACGTCGAGACAGCGGAGCTGCGGCTCCCGATCGGACAGATCGCGGCCAACGAGGCGCAGCACGTGGGCGCGCTTGCCGCGCTGCATGGCGGAACGGCGATCGGGCGAGCGTTTCCGACCTCGCTGCAGATCGACGCCGCGTCGGCGGCGCTCGACCGGTTCGAGAGCTGACGGATGGCGAAGCAGGTCTACAGCGCAAGCGAAGCCGCCGCGGCACTCGGGATCAGCCTCGACACCCTGCGCCGTTGGGACAAGGCCGGCCGAATCAAGGTCAAGCGCGATGCGGGGAACCGCCGCGTCGTCGACGCCGCCGAAATCGACAGGCTGCGCGGCGACGGCGAGGGTGGGCACATCAGTGCCCGCAACCGGTTCCACGCGATCGTGACCGACGTCAAGACCGACGGGTTGATGGCGCAGGTCGAAATGGTTGTCAGCGAGCCCGTCCGTCTCGTCTCGATCGTCACGCGTGACGCCGTCGACGAGCTCGGCCTGAAGAAGGGCATGTCCGCGACCGCGATCGTCAAGTCGACCAACGTGATCATCCAGAGCTAGCGATGAGCCGTGGTCGCGCTTTCTCTGCCGTCGCCGCACTGACGATCGCGCTCAGCCTGGTCGCCGGTCAGGCGTCCGCGAGGTCGAGCGCGCAGATCACGGTTTATGCCGCCGCGTCGCTCACTGATGTGTTTCCGAAGATCGATCCCGCGCAGAAGTACCAGTTCGGGGGTTCGAACACGCTCGCGGCGCAGATCACCCAGGGCGCGCCTGCCGACGTGTTCGCCTCCGCGAACACGACGCTGCCGCAGCAGTTGT
>DATFTK010000180.1:0-7846 GCA_035262005.1 Gaiellaceae bacterium
GGCGTTGCCGCGTTCTTCCTGGCGCCGGTGCTGCTGCGCGAGAGCCGCGACGCTTCGATCAAGTCGTTCGACGCGCTCGGCGCGCTTCTCGTGACCGCTGGGCTCTCCCTGTTCGTGTACGCGATCACGCGCGCGGGCCAGGACGGCTGGCTTGCCACGGTGACGATCTCGTCCTTCGTCGTCTCGGTCGCGCTGCTGATCGGCTTCGTCGTCTGGGAGCAGCGCCATCCGGAGCCGTTGATGCGACTGGGCATCCTGCGGATCAAGACCGTGAGCGGCGCGAATGTCGCCGGCTTCATCCTCGGCACGGCGACCTTCTCCCTCTTCCTGATGCTGACGCTCTACATGCAGCAGGTGCTCGGCTACTCGCCGATGAAGACGGGCGTCGCCTACCTCGCGGTTGCGGGCGGCGCGATCATCACCTCCGCCATCGCTGCGCAGCTCGTGACGCGCATCGGCGTGAAGCCGGCGTTGCTGATCGGGATGGTGTCGCTGACCGCCGGGCTCCTCTACTTCACGCAGGTCTCGGTGCACGGCTCGTACCTCGGCGATCTCCTCCCAGGGTTCCTGCTGGTCGCCGTCGGGCTCGGCTTCTCGTTCGTGCCGATCTCCATCGCCGCGCTCGCAGGGATCCAGGCGCACGAGGCCGGGCTCGGATCGGGACTGATCAACACGACTCAACAGATCGGCGGGGCGCTCGGCATCGCCGCGCTCTCGACGATTGCCACGTCACGGACGACGCACGCGACCGAGCACGGGTCCGCTCACGCGTCGGCGCTCGTGACGGGTTTCCACGGTGCCTTCTGGGCGGGCGTCATCGTCGCCGCTCTCGGCATCGTCGCAACACTCACGCTCATCCGTCGCGACGAGCTCGAGCAGGGGGCCGTGCTCGTCGAAGAAGAGCCTGCGCTCGATCTGGCGGCGTGAGTCGGAAGCGGGGAGGCCTCGCCTCCCCGCTTCGTTGACTTCCTCGTGCGAAAGGCGGACAGTCGCGACGTGCTGACCTCCAGCCTGGCCGATCTTCGACACCGCCACCGCGGCCCGGTGATCGCGCCCGGCGACTTCGGCTACGACGCGGGCCGAATCACCTTCAACGGCATGATCGACCGGCGCCCCGCGCTGATCACACGGCCGCTGGACGTCGACGACGTGGTCGCGGCTGTGTCGTACGCGAGCGGGGAGGGACTTCCGATTGCGGTGCGCGGCGGCGGCCACAGCGTCGCCGGCCACTGCATGGGGGATGGGAGCCTGGTCGTCGACCTGCGGCTGATGCGGCAGGTGACGGTCGACGCCGGCGCACGTCTGGCCACCTGCGGCGGCGGCGCGCTCTGGGAGGACCTCGATCCGCCCTGCCTTCGCCACGGGCTGGCGACGCCGGGAGGCACGTTCGGCGACACCGGCGTCGCCGGCCTGACGCTCGGCGGCGGCATCGGGCACCTGATCGGGCTGCACGGCCTGACGCTCGACAACCTCGTGGCTACGACGGTCGTGACTGCAGCCGGCGACGTCGTGCGGGCGAGTGAGGACGAAAGCGCGGAGCTCTTCTGGGCCCTGCGCGGCGGCGGCGGCAACTTCGGCGTCGTCACCGACTTCACGTTCCGACTGCATCCCGTCGGTCTGCTTCGCGCCGGCATGCTCACCTACGACATCGGCGATGCCGGCGAGGTCGTGACGAAATGGCGCGAGCTGATGAAGACGGCACCCGACGGGCTCGCGACGTTCGCGTTCATCGCCCAGTCTTCAGTCGCCGAAGCGCAGGGAGCGATGATTGCCACAGCGGACTTCGGCGACCACGGGGACGCGGCGATCGCAGAGCTACTGAGCGATCCGGAGCCAATCGCCAACACGATGCGTCCGATGTACTACGCCGAGCTGCAGGAGATCTTCGGGCGCCAGCCGTTCGGGCAGCGGAACTACTGGTCCGGCCGCTTCCTGCGTGAGCTGCCGGACGAGCTGGTCGAGTCGAGCGCCGACCATCTCGGTGCGGCCGGGCCTGCCTCGATCATGTTCGAGCCGATCTTCGGCGCGGCGGCGCGCGTGCCGGTCGAGGCAACAGCCTTCGCAGGGCGGGACGCGGCCTACAACGCGACCTTCATCGGCACCTGGGAGGACCCGGGCGAGGACGAGCGCCGGATCGCCGCCGCCCGCGGGTTCTCGGCGTTGCTGGAGCCGTGGTCGACCGGCGCGCAGTACGTCAACTACGCAAGCGAGACCGACGACAGCGAGCAAGGCAGCGAGCGGTTCGCGCGGCTGCGCGAGGTGAAGCGGCAGTACGACCCGGAGAATCGATTCCGCTTCAACCACAACATCTCGCCGGACTAGCCCTCCGCTTCCAGACGCCGCAGCTCGCGCTCGACCATCGCCCGGCCTTGCTCCATGAACTCGATCATCGCGAGCAGCTCTCCGTCGCTGTGAGCTTCGAGCAGCTTTGCGGTTCCGTGGAACAGAGGCATGTAGAACGCCTCGATCTGTTCGCCCGGCCCCGACCCGGGCTCGATGAGCACGCGCCGGCGGTCCTCCGGGTCACGGCGTCGCCGCGCCCAGCCCGTCCGCTCGAGGCGGTCGACGAGGGTCGTGATTGCCCCGCTCGACAGGTGCATCGCCTCAGCGAGCTCACCGGCGCTGATCGGCCCGCGCTGGTCGAGGATGTCCAGCGCTCGCATGTCGGTCCGGTTGACGCCGAGACGGGCCGCGACGTGCTCGTCGAAGGCCTCGGAGATGTTCTGCGAGGCGCGGATGGCGAGCGAGAAGCGCCCGATCAGCTCTTGACGAGAATTTCCCTTGACGTTCGAATCTTTCATCTGCTAAAAGGTTTGATGTTCGAAAGAGTCTAGCCAGAACGGAGAAAAGATGGAAGACGCAATCCTCGCGCGCGATCTGCGCAAGGCCTACGGGAAGGTGCAGGCGCTGGACGGCCTCGACCTGCGGGTCGCACGCGGCACGATCTTCGGTCTGCTCGGGCCGAACGGGGCCGGCAAGTCGACGACGGTCAAGATCCTGACGACCCTGTCGCGGCCGGACAGCGGCGAGGCGCGAGTCGCCGGTGTCGACGTCCTCGCGCACCCCCAGCGCGTTCGGCGCGCGATCGGCGTCGTCGGGCAACGCCCGGGGTCGGCGGAAGAGGCGACGGGGCGCGAGAACCTCGTGCTCCAGGGCGAGCTCTACGGCATCACGGGCGGTGAGCTGAAGCGGCGCGTCGGCGAAGTGCTCGAGCGGTTCGATCTGCGGGAGGCGGCCGACCGTCCGGTACGGACGTACTCGGGCGGAATGCAGCGTCGGCTGGACGTCGCCATGGGTCTCGTCCATCAGCCGCAGGTGCTCTTCCTCGACGAGCCGACGACGGGCCTCGACCCTGAGGTTCGTGCCGCGCTCTGGTCGGAGATCGAGCGGCTCGCCCGGGACGAGCAGATGACGATCCTGCTGACGACGCACTACCTCGAGGAGGCCGACCGGCTCGCGTCGGACCTCGCCATCGTCGACCGCGGCCGTGTGGTCGCGCAGGGCAGCCCCGACGCGCTGAAGAGCGAGCTGCAGGGCGACGCCGTGCATGTCGAGCTCGCGGCGTCGGAGCCGGCCGCGCGGATCGAGGCGGCGCTCGCGCGCATCGGCGAGCTGACGCGCGTCTCCGTCGACGGGCGCTTCGTGCACGCGAATGCGACGCAGGGCGCGACCGCGGTGCCGGGCGTGCTCGCGGCGCTGGAATCCGCGGGGGTGAAGGTCGCGTCCGTGTCGATGGCGAGGCCGTCGCTCGACGAGGTGTACCTGCGGCATGCGGGACGGAGATTCGAAGACGCTGACTTGAAGGAGGCTGCATGACAGCGGCATTGCGACAGACCTGGCAGATCAACCTCCGCTATCTACGCGCATTCATCCGGCAGCCGGCGTGGGTTGCGATCGCGCTGGTGCAGCCGATCATCTGGCTGCTGCTGTTCGGTGCGCTGTTCAAGAGCGTCGTCGACATCCCCGGTTTCCTCGGGACGTCGTACATCGCGTTTCTCACCCCGGGTGTCGCCGTGATGACGGCGGTCATGTCGGCCGGCTGGAACGGGATGGGCTTCATCGAGGACATGCGCCGCGGGGTGCTCGACCGTGTGCTGGTGACGCCGCTGTGGCGCGGAGCGCTGAACGCGGGGAGCCTGCTCTACGCGATCATCACGCTCGCGCTGCAGGTGCTGATCATCGTCGGCATCGGCCTGCTCGCCGGCGCGTCGTTCAAGAACGGCGTCGCCGGAGTGGCGGTGCTGGTCCTCGTCGCCTGCTTGCTCGGCGGCTCGGTGGCGGCTCTCTCGAACGGGCTCGCGCTCGTCGCGAAGCAGCGCGAGACGCTGATCGGCGCGGTCACCTTCGTGACGCTGCCGATCACGTTCCTCTCGTTCACGTTCATGCAGAAGAGCCTCGTGCCCCACTGGGTGCAGAGCGTCGCGCGGTACAACCCGGTCAACTGGGCGGTCGAGGCAGGCCGTTCGGCGACCGGCGCGCACACCGACTGGGCGCTCGTCGGCTCGCGGATCGGCTTCCTCGTCCTCTTGCTGCTCGTGTCGGCGACGATCGCGACGAGGGCGTTCAACGCCTACCAGCGCTCGATCTAGCGGGCCTCGAGGTAGCGCAGGACTGCGAGCACGCGCCGGTGGTCGGTGTCCGCCGGCGCGAGCCGCAGCTTCTGGAAGATGTTCTTCACGTGCTTCTCGACGGCGCGTTGCGTGATCACGAGCTCTTCCGCGATCGCCGTGTTGGAACGGCCTTCCGCCATCAGACCGAGCACCTCGCGCTCGCGCGGACTGAGGTCCGCGATCGGCCGCTGCCGGCGAGTGCGCGCGAGCAGCTGCGAGACGACCTCGGGGTCGATCGCCGTGCCGCCGTTCCCGACGCGCTCGACGGTGCCGAGGAACTGGCCGACGTCGGTGACTCGGTCCTTGAGCACGTAGCCGACGCCGCCGAGGTCGCCTGCGAGCAGCTCGCTCGCATAGTTCTCCTCGACGTACTGCGACAGCACGACGATCGGCAGGTCCGGCCACTGTGCGCGCAGCTCGAGCGCCGCGCGGATCCCCTCGTCGGTGTGCGTCGGCGGCATGCGGACGTCGAGCACCACGAGCTCGGCGTCCTCGCGCTCGACGAGCTCCTTCAGTCCGACCGCGTCGTCGATTGCGCCCACGACCTCATGGCCGCTGTCCGTGAGCATGCGTCTCAGACCGTCGCGCAGCAGCGCCGAGTCCTCGGCGATGACTATGCGCACGGGAGATCGGCCGTGACGACGGTCGGGCCGCCCTGTGGGCTGCTGACGCGCAGGGAGCCCTCGACGGAGTGCGCACGGTCTGCGAGGCCGGCCAGCCCGCCGCCGGCGCGCTGCTCGGCGCCGCCGACGCCGTCGTCCTTGACTTCGATGTGCAGCTCGTCGCCGGTTTCGCGGACCTTGACGTCGACGCGTCGTGCGTTCGCGTAGCGCGCTGCGTTCGTCAGCGCTTCGGCGACGATGAAGTACGCGGTGGCCTCGACGGAGGCGGGCGGCCGCTCGTCGAGCCGGACGTCGAGTCGAACCGGAATCGGCGAGCGGGCCGCGAGCGCCGAGAGTGCAGCGTCGAGGCCGCGATCCGTCAGGACGGCAGGGTGGATCCCGCGTGCAAGGTTGCGGAGCTCGGCGATCGCGCGCTGCAGCTCGGCGTGCGCGTCGCCGACGAGACCGCGGGCGGCGTCGGGGTCGCTGTCGAACTTCTCCAGCGCCATGCCGAGATCCATCCCGAGTGAGAGGAGACGCTGCTGTGCGCCGTCGTGCAGGTCGCGTTCGATCTGACGGCGGTCGGCCATGGCGACGTCGACGGAGCGCGCCTGCGTCTCACGCAGCTCGTCGACGCGGCGCACCAGTTCGATGCGCTTGCTCGGGCTGAGCAGCGAGCGCGCAGCGAGCAGGTCGAATCGGGCGAAGCCGCGGATGATCCACGGGACGAGCGGCAGGACGATCAGCCCGGCGATCGCGACCGGGATCACCTCGTGCCAGGTGTCGAGCGTCTTGCCGCTCCAGATCTGCGGCGCTGCGTTCTGCCAGCGGACCGCGTAGATCGGGAGCGTGATCGCCCACAACGGGACTGCCCAGGCGGTGACGGCGACCGTGAAGTTGACGACGCCGAGGATCGGCTGGACGATCCAGACGTAGAGCAGGTCGCGGTACGTCGAAGAGTCCCGCAGCGGCGCGATCAGCTTCTCCCACACGCTGTCCTTGCGCGGTCCGCGGCGGGTCGGCTCGTCGATCCGCGCGCCGAGAAAGACACGGGCGCGCCAGCGCTCGACCGTGCCGGCGCGGCGGGCGAGAAGCATCGTCAGCGTCAGGATCGGCAGGCCGACGAGCGAGATCAGCAGGCTGAACCCGGTGGTCGTCAGCGTCGTGAAGACGCTGAACCAGAGGACGGCGAAGACGAGGTCGACGAGCAGATCGAGTGTCTCGACATAGGTGCGGCGCTGGATCAGCGGTGCCAGAAAGCGAGTCATGCACCGAATCTAGCTCCGGCTTTGCCGTTCGAACAGCCGGATTCCTGGCGTTCCTACGGTGTGGCCAGCACGAGCGATTCGTGCAGCGCTTGCAGCTTGTCGGCCGTGGCGTCGTCGCTCGGCGTCAAGACGACGATGCGCGAGTTCGGCCGGTGCTCGAGCCAGAGATTCGTATAGACGAAGCGGAAGAACCCGGCGGTCGGGTGCCGCATGTGCTTGGCGTTGTCGCCCATGCCGGCGACGTCGTGGCGCTCCCATACGGCCGTGAACTCCGGCGAGACGCGATGGAGCCGGTCGACGAGCGCTTGCCACGCCGGGTCGTCGATGTGCTCGGCCATCGTCGCGCGGTACTCGGCGACCATTCGAGCGACCGTGTCGTCCCAGTCGACCATCACGGACCGCCATTGCGGGTCGGTGAACGACAGCCAGAGGCAGTTGCGGTCCTCGACCGGCACCGAGGCAAGGTGCGGGAAAAAGCTCAGGCTGATGCGATTGAACGCGAGCAGGTCCCAGCGAGCGTTGAGCAGTGCTGCCGGGTACGGCTCGAGCCGGTCGACGAGCGTCTGCACCGCTGGTGGCACACGGTCGCACTCTGCGGCGATCGTCGACGTCGGCAGCCCGGCGAGCGTGAAGAGATGCGCGTATTCGTTGGAGTCGAACTGCAGCGTCCGTGCGATCGCGTCGAGTACCTGCGGCGAGGCGTTGATCCGGCGCGCTTGCTCGAGCCACGTGTACCAGGTCACCCCGACACCGGCGAGCTGCGCTACCTCCTCGCGCCGGAGGCCGGGTGTGCGGCGGCGGCGTGACGGCGGCAGCCCGACCTCCTCGGGCCGCAGGCGCTCGCGGCGGTTGCGGAGGAAGGCGCCGAGCTCGCGCCGGCGGAGCTCACCGGTCGTCACCTCTTGTTCAACTGTCGCCACGGAACCAGTATTCCTGCAGCCCGGCAGGCTCAGCCTGGTGCGCTCGATACCTGGATAAACACGCTCTGGTACTGGGTTGCGCCCGGCGGCGACAGTCGGCGTATGACAACCGACATCAGTTCCTCCCAAGTGGAGCAGTTGTCGCGCCGCGCCTGGGCGATGCTGCTCGTCCTCTGCGGCGCCCTCTTCCTCGACGCGCTCGACGTGTCGATGGTCGGCGTCGCGCTTCCCTCGATCAAGACCGACCTCGGCATGTCGACCAGCTCGCTGCAGTGGGTGGTGAGCGCGTACGTCCTCGGCTACGGCGGTTTTCTGCTGCTCGGTGGTCGGGCGGCCGACCTGCTCGGACGCCGGCGCGTGTTTCTCATCGCCCTTGCGGTCTTTCTCGTTGCGTCGGCGCTCGGCGGGATCGCCACCGACGGAAATGTCCTGATCGCGACGCGCTA
>DATFTK010000181.1:0-6554 GCA_035262005.1 Gaiellaceae bacterium
GGCGACCGTTACCCGTACGGCGTGCTTGCACCGGCTCTGGCCACCGGACGCTTTGCGATCACGGGCGTCGGCTCGAAGCCAGGGATCTGACGGCCGAGTAGTCCACGTCGCCGAGCGTGTCTTCGCGCCAGCCGCGCAATCTCGGCGACACGAGGCGCGCGTCGACGACCCAGGCCACCGGCACGAAGCGCGCCGACGCGCGAAGGTCGGTGTCGAACCGCTCGAGCGCGGCGCCCTGATCGCCCGCAGCGAGCGCCCGGAGCAACAGGGGACGAGCGCCGAGGCGGTCGCGCAACACGAGCTCGGCCGGCAGCGCCTCCGCCTGCGGGTACGGCGCAGTCCAGCGGTCGAACGAGCCGTCGAGTGCCGGCGCCCGCTCGCTCACGAGCACCGGCCCGAGCCCGATGTCACGCCAGTCGCCGTAGAGGAGGCGCGCGCCGGCGCGGAGGGCTTCGTCGTCCGGGACGCCGATGCGGGCTCGGACGCGCGGCAAGGTTCCGATCGCGTTCAGCGCATTGCGGTACGAGCGCGGCGGCACCTTTTTCGCGGTCGCGACGACGGATGAAGCGGCCGCGCCACGCGCCTCGGTGATCAGATCGGCGTAGTCACCGCGATTCGCAGTGTCCCAGTACACGCGGCGCAACGCCGGTGTCAGGCGCCGCAGGGCGACGCCGTCGAGGGCGAGCAGCGACCGAGTCTCGACGACGTTCCCAAGCCGTGCTCGCGTCGCAGCGACCTCTCCGGCCGGCACCGGCGCCTCGTCGACGTCACCTCGTTCGAATGCCCGCTCTGCGGCGCGCGGTGTGTAGCGGCGGAGGAGCACCGTCAGGCTCGGGCTGCGCGCCACGAGCTGGTCGGCAGAGCCAGAGACGAGATGGAACGGGCCGGGAACCGAGCGCGGCGCCGACGCGACCGTCGTCAGCGCGTAGGGGAAGCGGCGCCAGGCGAAGGGCAGGCGGACCACGAGACGGTTCGCGGCAGGCGCAGTGATGCGCGCATCGACGAACAGCCAGCGCAGCGGCGCGGCCTGCAGATGCTGGAGGCGGCGCAGCGCCGCCGCGATCGCAGGAGCGCTGCGACAGGTGAACTTCCAGGTGCGGAACCCATCGCTCGCAGCCCAGCCGCTACAGAGACCTGCGACGGGAGCTCCGGTCGCCGGGTCGATCCGCAGCGCGGTCGGATAGAGCATGCGCGCGAGCGTGGTGTCGTCGCGGGTGCGAGCGAGCGCAGGATCCACGGGCCAGCGAAAGTCGGTCAGCGCGACGCGCACCACGTTCGGCGGGCCCTGCGCGGAGAGTGAGGCGGGCCTCGGCCCAGCGCCCGCGCCGCAGCCGGCGAGGGCAAGAGCGGCGACGAGCGCCGCTACTTCAACGCGTGGAAGAGAGCGACGCAGTTGAGCGTGAAGAGGATCGCGACGACGACGGTCAGCCGCGTCAGGTTGCGCTCGACGATGTGCGTGCCGCCCTGGGATGCGGGAGTGAAGCCCATCCCGCCGAGCCCGGTGTCGCGCCCGGAGTGCAGCAGGATCAGCGCGCAGAGCGCGACCGACAGCAGAACTTGGAGGACGGCGAGGACCGGTGCCATAGGCGCGTCAGGGTAGCAGCGGGGAGTGCGCACCGATCTCGACGATCGCGTCGATGAGCTCGGCCGCGATTCGCTCTTTCGTCACGTAGCCGGCCGCGCCGGCTTCCCGTGCTCGGTCGACGTCGCTGCGGGCGTTCGAGCCGGTGAGCACCAGGATGCAGGCCGTCGGCCACTGCTTCCGGATCTGTTTCGTCGCCTGCAGGCCGTCCATCACCGGCATGGAGATGTCCATGAGGATCACGTCCGGCCGCAGCTGCAGGGCCAGGCGGACCGCGTCGGCGCCGTCGGCGGCGTGGCCGGCAGCCTCGAGCCGCTCGTCCGTCCCGAGGATCGCCTCGAGTGCCTCCGCGAACATGCGGTGATCGTCCGCGATCAGAACACGGATCTTCTCGTCTCTCGAACTGGCGGCGGCCTCCACCCTCGTGCTCCGCGCACAATCTGACTTGTTACGCTGAGCTTGTGAAGGGGGATGCCCGCGAGCGCATCCAGAAGCTGCTCGTGACAGGCGACAACCGGCTCAAGCAGGGCGTCGACCCCGCCAAGGCGAGGCAGAGTTACGAGCAGGCGCTCGCCGAAGCGCGCGCGGCCGGGCTCGAGGAGTCGATCAAGCCGCTGGTCGAGCTCAGGCTGGCCGACCTCGAGCGGCTCTCGCGAGAATCGCCTCCACCTTCTCCGCCTGACGTCTGACGTCGTGCTGCTCGGCCGCGGCACGCGCGGCCGGGTTCGGACACGGCAGCTCGGCGGCGGCGCTCAGCGCGGCTGCCAGCGCAGCCTCGTCCGCCGGGTCGACGAGCACCCCGGCGTCCGGCGGCACGAACTCGGGCGGGCCGCCGATTCGTGTCGCCACGACACTGCGCCCGCATGCCATCGCCTCGAGCAGCGCCTGCCCGAACGGCTCGATCAGGCTCGGCTGGCAGACGACGTGCGCGTGCGCGATCTGCTCCGGAACGCGGTCGTACGGGATTCGCCCGAGCAGCTCGACCCCCGATCGGCCCTCGAGTTGCGCTCGTAGCGGGCCGTCGCCGACGAACGTGAGCGTGCCACGGCTGACCCGCGCGAAGGCATCGGCGAGACGCAGCACGTTCTTCCGCTGGATCAGCGACGCGATGCAGAGAAAGCGCGGCCCGTCGTTCGGCGCCGGCGTGACCGCGAACCGGTTCAGGTCGACACCGGAGTCGACCACCTCGGTCTTCCCGCGCGCGTCAGGCACCTTCACCTCCAGCTCGCGCCGCAGATAGTCGGACACCGCGATCACCGTTGCAGCGCGCCGCACGACGAGCCGCGTCGCCGCTCCGATCCCCGGCAACCAGCCGACGTTCCGGACGTCGCGCCCGTGCGCGGTCACGACGAGCGGCGCACGTACCGCCAGTGCCGCGATCAACCCTGTCGGCACGAGGAAGTGCGCGTAGACCACGTCCGGCCGGAACCGGCGCGCGGCCCGCAGCGTCGTCGCCGAGAGCGACACGTATTTCCGCTTGCCGCCGCCTCGTCGGTCGAGGACAGCCCGTTCGACGACGTGCCCGCGCGCGACGAGCGCCTCCTCGAGGCTGCGCACGAACACGCCGAGGTCCGGATCGGTGGGCCCCGGATACATCTGCGAGACAAGCAGGATCCTCACGTCTCGATAGCTTGCAGCCCGTGCCCGATCCGGTCGTCCACGTCGCCGAGCTTACGAAGATCTACAAGGTGCCCGAGCGCGAGGCGGGGCTGCGCCAGGCCGCGAAGGCGCTGTTCCGACGGAAGACCCGTGACGTGCGCGCCGTCGAGACGATCTCGTTCGACGTCGGCGCGGGCGAGGTCGTCGGGTTCCTCGGTCCAAACGGAGCCGGCAAGACCACGTCGCTCAAGATGCTCGCCGGGCTGCTGTATCCCACGAGCGGCACCGCGCTGGTGCTCGGCCACGTGCCGTCGAAGCGGGAGCGCGACTACCTCCGCCAGATGACCATGGTGATGGGCAACCGGAACCAGCTGCAATGGGACATTCCGGCGCTGGACTCGTACGAGCTCAACCGTGCCATCTACCGGCTGCGCCGCGAGGACTACGTCGCGATGCGCGACGAGCTGATCGAACTGCTCGACGTCGGCGATCTCGTGCGCAAGCCCGTGCGCAATCTGTCGCTCGGCGAGCGCATGAAGGTCGAGATCGTCGGCGCCCTGCTGCACCGTCCGCAGGTGCTCTTCCTCGACGAGCCGACGATCGGGCTCGACGTGACGATGCAGAAGCGCATCCGCACGTTCATCGCCGAGTACAACCAGCGGCAGGGCGCGACCGTGCTGCTGACCAGCCACTACATGGCGGACGTCGAGGCGCTCTGCGAGCGCGTGATCGTCATCCACCACGGCCGCATCCTCTTCGACGGTGCGCTCGCGAGCCTTGCGGACGAGTTTGCCGCGTACAAGACGATCGGCGTCGTCTTGCAGAACGGCGGCGCACCGCTCGATGGATACGGCGAAGTCGTCCACCACCAGGGCGACCGAGTTTCGCTCCGCGTCCCCAAAGCAGAGACGTCACGTGTGGCAGCGCGGCTGCTTGCCGACCATGAGGTGCTCGACCTGACGATCGAGGAGCCGCCGATCGAGGACGTGATCGAATCCGTGTTCACACAGCCGGCCGCGCTGTGAGCGTCGACGTCGCCCGCCTCCCGGAGGCGGGGCGCTGGCGGTCGCTGTTCGACTTCTACGTGACGACGATGCGCACGGCGATCGCGTCGCAGCTGCAGTACCGCGTCACGAACTACTTCTACATGCTCGGGATGATCGCCGAGCCGGTCGTCTACCTGGTCGTGTGGACGACGATCGCCGACCAGGAAGGCGGCTCGGTCAACGGAATCACCAGCGGCGAGTTCGCGGCCTACTACATCGTCTGGACGCTCGTCCGCAACATGAACATCGTCTTCGGCGCGCCGTTCTGGGAGTACCGCATCCGCGAAGGACGGCTCGCGGGCGATCTGCTCAAGCCGATGTACATCCTCCACTACGACCTCGCGTACTTCGCCGGCTGGAAGTTCGTCGTCGTCGCCATGTGGCTGCCGATCGCCTTCGGCCTCTCCGCCGTGTTCCACCCCACGCTGGACCCGACGGCGCTCGAGATCGTCGTGTTCATCTTCGCGATCTGGGGCGCCTATCTCGTGCGCAGCATGTTCCAGGGCACGATCGGGATGCTGAACTTCTGGACGACGCGCGGCGCCGCGGTGTTCGACCTGTACATCGCGGTCGAGATGTTGCTCTCGGGACGGCTCGTGCCGCTGCAGCTCATGCCCGGCTGGGTACAGACGCTGGCGAACTTCCTGCCGTTCAAATGGACGTTCGGCTTCCCGATCGAGTCGCTGGTCGGCAACCTGTCGACGGAGCAGCTCCTGCTGGGGCTGTGTGCACAGGCGCTCTGGATCGGGATCGGCCTCGTCCTGTTCAAGATCGCCTGGTCGTCGGCGATCAAGCGCTTCGTCTCGGTGGGCAATTGAACGCGCTCCGTGTCAGCTGGCTGTTCCTGAAGATCGGCGTGATCAACGAGCTGCAGTACCGCGTCAACTTCTTCGTGCAGCTCCTGCAGTCGTTGATCCAGGTCGGGACCGCGCTGATCATGCTGGCGCTCGTCTATTCGCACACGACCGAGCTGAACGGCTGGAGCGAGTCGGAGCTGTTGTCGCTGATCGGCGTGCAGGTCCTGCTCGGCGGGTTCATCCACACCTTCATCCAGCCCAACATGCAGCGACTGATGGAGGACGTGCAGCAGGGGACCCTCGACTACGCGCTGACGAAACCGGAGGACTCACAGCTGCTGATCAGCGTGCGGATGGTGCAGATCTGGCAGGTCGTGGAGATCGCGTCCGGGCTGATCCTGCTGTCCGTCGGGCTCAGCGGCGTGCAGCAGTCGATCGGCGTCGTCGACGCAATTGCGTTCGGGATCGCGCTCCTGATCGGCGGCGTGCTCGTGTACTGCTTCTGGCTCGTGATCACGACCGGCGCCTTCTGGATCGTCCGGATGGAGAACGTGCTCGAGCTGTTCGAAGGCATCTACCAGACCGGACGCTGGCCGGTCACGGTCTACCCCGGCTGGCTCCGGTACAGCGTGACGTTCCTCGTGCCGATCGGCTTCGCGGTCACCGTGCCGGCGGAGGCGCTGACCTCGCGCCTGCAGTGGCCGACGCTAGTGTTCGCCTTCGTGTTCGGTGCCGCGGTGTTCGCGTTCACGCGCTGGTTCTGGCACTACGGGCTACGCCACTACTCGGGCGCCTCCGCGTAACACCACTCCGTCACTGGATCGTCACCTTCCGGCAGCCCACGCCGTTGTTCATGCGCCATAGCGTCGGCGCGTCAATCGATCTGGGGAGGGAAACATCTTGAGCAGACCCACCGTACGCGGCGCCGCGCTGGGCGCGGCGCTGATCGGAACCGTGGTCTTCGCGACCGTCGGCTCTGCGGCCTTGCCCGACAATCCCGAGCTCTCGAACGTTGCGAATCCGAATCTGAAGTCCCTCGGCTACGCGCCGGCGCCGAAACTCTCGAAAGAGCTGCAACAGGTCGTCTGGGCGCAGGGGGGCACGCGCCTGGAGAACCCGAGCGGCATCGTCACCGACTACGGCTTCGAGAACGACGTGTCGTCGTCCGACGACCATTCGCAGCCGCAGATGGTTCCCGTGGCGGGAAGCAGCACCGAAGCGCAGAAGACGGAACCGGACAAGAACACCTACCTCGTCTTCAAGGGCGGCCTGAAGGGCGCCGACCCGTCGTACGACTACGGCACTCACTTTGTGTTCCAGGGCCATGAGACGGCGGCGACCGTCAACGGCAAGAAGCAGGGCTACATCACGCGCGTCAACCTCGACGCGGACGCGCAGCACCGCGTGACCCTGCTCGCGACGCAGGACGCCAACGGTCAGCCGATCCAGACGATCGACGGCTCGACCTGGGACCCGTGGGCGAAGAAGCTGCTTTTCACGACCGAGAGCACCGGCTCGCCGACGTATGCG
>DATFTK010000182.1:0-11702 GCA_035262005.1 Gaiellaceae bacterium
GACGCGCAGCACCGCGTGACCCTGCTCGCGACGCAGGACGCCAACGGTCAGCCGATCCAGACGATCGACGGCTCGACCTGGGACCCGTGGGCGAAGAAGCTGCTTTTCACGACCGAGAGCACCGGCTCGCCGACGTATGCGGCAACACCGGACTATCCGTCGACCGTCGAAGATCTCTCCGGCTCGCTCGGCCGCGGCGGCTACGAGGGGATCCAGAACGACTCCGACGGCAACATCTGGATCGTCGAGGACATCGGCGGCTCCAACAAGCCGGGAGCCACGAACTCGAAGTTCCCGAACAGCTTCGTCTACCGCTACGTCCCCAAGACGAAGGGCGACCTGCACAACGGCAAGCTGCAGGTGCTGCAGGTCATGAATCAGTCGGGCACGCCGATCACGCAGGCCTCGCAGTCGGCGGTGAATGCACCCGACCAGGTGCTGATCCACAGCTACGGCCACTCGTTGGACACGCGCTGGGTGACGATCCACGACACCGCAGTCGACGGCACGGCGGCCTTCAATGCGAACGATCTCGCGAAGTCACGCAACGGAACGCCGTTCCTGCGGCCGGAGAACGGCCAGTTCGCTCCCGGCGCGGGGTTCAAGGAGTTCTTCTTCGACGAGACCGGTGACACGAACGCCACCGCGACCGAGAACGGCGACAAGCTGACCGGCGCCGGCGGCTCGGGCGGTTGGGGTGCGATCCAGAAGCTCACGCAGTCCGACCCGTCCGCCAACACCGGGAAGCTGACGCTGTTCTTCCTCTGCAACGAGAACGTCACGGGCCTCGACAACACGACGTTCCTGTCGGACGACAGGATCACGTTCGTCGAAGACGCCGGCGACACGCTCCACCAGCAGCGCAGCGACGACACCCGAGCGCACGTCTCCGGCATCAACGCCGGCTTCGACTCGGGGTTCGTGTTCAACATCAACACGAACTACGCGACCGGCGCCAAGCCGATCCGCTGGCTCGCCCAGGGCCGGGACGCGCTGGCCGCGCTCGACGCCTCGGCCAACCCCAGCGGCTTCGGCAAGAACGAGGGTGACAACGAGATCACCGGCGTGCACGTCTCGGACGGCGATCCCGGCACCGGCGGCATCCTCGGCGCAAAGCAGCCGCATCTGTTCCACGGCGGCTGGCGCTGGTTCTACACGCAGCAACACGGTGACAACTTCCTCTTCGAGGTGATCCCGGCCGACGCGGTCGTGCCGGGCGGCTCGGAGGATCAGCAATAGGCCAGGAGATGGGGCGGCGCGTGGGGAGACGCGCCGCCCCATCGGTTCGCGGCGGCGGCCCGCACTAGACTCGGGACATGCCTGAGTGGGTGGCGCCATTGGCGGCAGGGTCGTTGACCGTGCTCCTGCTCAATGTCGCGTGGCTCGTGCAGCGCGCACACCAGCGGTCGAAGGAATGGCCGGCTCGGTTCCTTGCCGAACTGCACCGCTGGGACGGCCGGCTGCCCACCGGTCCCGACCGCACGCTGCGGCCCTAGGCCGCCGACGGCGACCAGAACTCGAGCAGGTTCCCGTCGGGGTCGTAGAAGTAGTACGACTCCGCGTCCATCCACTCGAGCTGCTCCGGGCCGTAGATCTCGACGCCCGCGCTGCGCACGCGATCCACTGCCGTGTCGAGCTCGGCGCGCGCGACCTCGAGAGCGAAGTGGACGTGGCCGAACCGCTCGCCTTCCGCATGCGGCGAGTGCTGCTCGTACATCAGCGACCCGCGGTGGAGCCCAAGGCGCTGCTTGCGATCGTCCGAGCCGGCGTAGAACCAGGCCCACTCGTCGCCGCTGCGATGGTCGAGCTCCAGGCCGACGACGTGCTCGTAGAAGTCGGCCACCTTCGGAACGTCTTCGACGATCAGGACGATCTCGGAGAAGCCGCGGCTGCTCATCGCTGGGCGTCGTACATGCCGAACTCGTCGCGCAGCCCGTTGCAGATCTCGCCGACGGTGCAGCGCTGGCGAAGCGCCTCACGCATCGGGACGAGCAGGTTGCCGTCGCCGCGTGCCGTCTCGCGAACGGCCGCGAGCGCCGCGTCGGCGTCGCGGGCATTCCGCTCCGAACGCACGCGCGTGGTGCGCTCGAGCTGACGCTTCTCTGCCGCCGGATCGAGCCGGTGCAGCTCGATCGGCTCCTCGTCGCCTTCCGTGAAGCGGTTCACGCCGACGATCACGCGCTCGCCGCTCTCGACCTCCTGTTGCCAGCGGAACGCCGCCTGCTCGATCTCGTCCTGCACGAAGCCCCGTTCGATCGCGGCCACCGCGCCCCCGAGGTCGTCCACGCGCTCGATCAGCTCCCATGCCTTCGCCTCGAGCTCGTCGGTGAGCGCCTCGATGAAGTACGCGCCGCCGAGCGGGTCGGCCGTGTCGGTGCCGCCGGCCTCGTGTGCCAGCAGCTGCTGCGTGCGCAGAGCGATGTGGACCGCGCGCTCGCTCGGCAGCGCCAGCGCCTCGTCGTAACCGTTCGTGTGGATCGACTGCGCGCCGCCACAGACCGCCGACAGCGCCTGCACCGCAACGCGGACGACGTTGTTGTCCGGCTGCTGCGCCGTCAGCGTCGAGCCGCCTGTCTGCGCGTGGAAGCGCAGCGCCCAGGCCTTCGGGTTGGTCGCGCCGAAGCGCTCGCGCATGATCCGTGCCCACAACCGCCTCGCCGCGCGGAACTTCGCGACCTCCTGGAAGAAGTGGTTGTGCGCGTTGAAGAAGAACGACAAACGCTCGCCGAAGGCGTCCGGCGAAAGCCCCGCGTCGACCGCCGCCTGGCAGTACGCGATGCCGTTCGCGAGCGTGAACGCGAGCTCCTGCACAGCCGTCGAACCGGCCTCGCGGATGTGGTAGCCGGAGATCGAGATCGTGTTCCACCTCGGGATCCGGTCGGCGCAGTAGGCGAACAGGTCGGTCGCGATCCGCATCGACGGGCGCGGCGGGAAGATGTAGTTCCCGCGTGCGATGTACTCCTTGAGGATGTCATTCTGCACTGTTCCCCGCAGCGCGCCTCCGGGGACGCCCTGCTCCTCCGCGACGAGCTCGTACAGGAGGAGCAGCAGCGCGGCAGGCGCGTTGATCGTCATCGACGTCGAGACCTCGCCGAGCGGGATCGAGTCGAAAAGCAGCTCCATGTCGGCGATCGAGTCGATCGCGACGCCGGTGCGCCCGACCTCGCCGGCGGCGCGCGGGTCGTCGGAGTCATAGCCGAGCTGCGTCGGGAGGTCGAACGCGACCGAGAGGCCCATTTGCCCGCGCTCGAGCAGGTAGCGGAAGCGCTGGTTCGTCTCTTCGGCCGATGCGAAGCCTGCGTACTGACGGATCGTCCACGGACGCCCGCGGTACATGTCCCGGTACGGACCGCGCGTGAACGGGAACTCGCCGGGGAGCTCCAGATCGTCCGGCGCATCGTCCGCGGTGTAGACCGGCTTGATCTCGATGCCGGAGTCGGTCTCGCGCCGCCCCTCTCCGGTGGTCGCCATCGGCAAGATGCTACGTCGTGAAGGTCAAGGTCAGACTGTTCGCCGGTCTGCGCGAGCGTGCGGGCTGGGGCGAGCGCGAGTTCGACGGGATCGGCTTGGTCAGCGACGTGTGGCCGGCGCTCGGCCTCGGCCCCGAGCCGGAGGGCCTCCTCTACGCGGTGAACAAGGAGTATGCGGAGCGCGAGCGTCAGCTCGCCGACGGGGACGAGATCGCGATCATTCCGCCCGTGTCGGGCGGATCCTTCCGGCTCAGCGGCGACGCGCTCTCGCTCGACGCGGCGGTCGACGAGGTGCGCGACGACCGCGCCGGAGCAGTCGCGACGTTCGTCGGGACGACGCGGGTCGAGTCGCGCGGCCGCACGGTGCACCACCTCGAGTACGAGGCATACGAGGGCATGGCCGAGAACGTGATGGCCGAGATCGCGGCGTCGCTCATGCAGCGCTACGACCTGTGCGGGGTGGCGATCCACCACCGCGTGGGACGCGTCGAGATCGGCGACGCGTCCGTCGTCATCGCAGTCTCCGCCCCGCACCGCCAAGACGCGCTCGCCGCATGCAAGGACGCGATCGACACACTGAAGCAGCAGGTGCCGCTGTGGAAGAAGGAGGTCTACGAGGGCGGCGAGGAGTGGATCGGCAGGGGGAGCTAGGCTCGCTCGATCGCAGCCGCTGCCGTTTCCGCCAGCAGGGGAACACCAGTCTCGAAACGTCGTGCCCGCTCGTCGGCCTCCGTCAGCTCCCCGCGCACGTAGCGGCCGTAGATCGCCTCACAGAACACGGCCGCCTTCCACAGCGCGAGTGCTTCGAACCACTCCAGCGGCTCGATCTCGCGGCCGCTGCGGTCGGCGTAGCGCGCGACCAGGTCCGCGCGCGACGGGAAGCCTTCGGTCGCAGTGACGGGAGAGGTGCCGAGCGGGTTGCTCTCACCGCAAGGCTCGCTGTACGTCGCGACCAGATAGCCGACGTCGGCGCGCGGATCGCCGATCGTCCCCATCTCCCAGTCGAGCACAGCGGCGATCCGGTCGGGCCGCCCGTGCTCGACGATCATGTTCCCGAGGCGATAGTCACCGTGCACGACCGTCGCCGGCAGCTGCTCCGGGACGTTCGCCGCGAGCCACTCGCCGACCTCGGCGACCACCGGCAACTCGCGCGTCTGGTTGATCTCCCAGAGCTGGGCGAAGCGGCGGACCTGGCGCTCGTTGTAGTTCCCAGGCCGCGCGAACGCGGCCAGCCCGGTCGTTGACACGTCTGCCTCGTGGATCTCGACGAGCGTGTCGACGAGATCCTCGGCGAGCCGGCGGCGCGCAGCAGGGTCGACATCGAGCGGCGGCGGCAGCTCCGTCGTGACGACCGCCCCGTCGATGTAGTCCATGACGTAGAAGGGGACGCCGAGCAGCGACGTGTCCTCGCAGACCGCGCGGATGTTGGGGACGCGGATCCCGAGCGGCGCCAGTGCCAGCTGCAGCCGCGACTCGCGCACGACATCGTGAGCCGTCGGCGGCAGCGGCGGACGGGGCGGCCGGCGCAGCACAAAGCGGGACCCGTCGTCGCGTTCGAGCAGGAAGGAGAAGTTCGAGCCGCCTCCCTCGCCGATCCGCTGCGCGCCCACCTCGCCCGCACCCAGCGCGTGCTCGTCGAGAAAGCGGCGAACAGCCTCGAGGACGAGCAGGGGCTCCATGCTCAGCGAGGCGCGAACGCGTCGAGCAGGCGCGGCAGCTCCTCCGGCTGCGCCGAGAGCACAAGCACCGCCGTGTCGATACCTGCGCGACCGAACTCGGCGAGCCGGTCGAGCTGCTCGTCGACCCCGCCGACCAGGAAGAGATCGCGTAGGAGCTCCTCCGGAACCAACTCGAGCGCGCGCCTCCGATCGCCATCGTTCCATGCGTCGACGAGCGGCTGGAGCTGCTCGCCGTAGCCGAGCCAGCGGAAGAAGTCCGTGTAGACGGGCACCGTCGCGTAGGCGACGAACGTGCGCCTCGCCCGCTCGAGCGCGCCGTCGCCCTGGAACGAGAAGATGCGGCACGCCAGCTCCTTGTCGGACGCGCCGAACGCGTCGACGACCTTTCCGACGCAGCTGAGCGGCAGAAAGTTCGTGAATGCGCCGTCGGCGATGCGCGCCGCGAGTCGGAGCATCGGCTCGCGCAGCGCAGCCAGCACGATCGGAACGCGCTGCTCCGGTGGCGTGCCGAGCTTGAACCCGCCCGGCCCGCGCTCCCCCGCGAGCACGGCGCGCAGATAGGCGACCGTCTCCTCGACCTTCGCGAGCGGGCGACGAAACGGGATCGCGTTCCACTGCTCGACGATCACGTTCGACGACGCGCCGAGACCGAGCACGAAGCGACCGCCGCTGACGTCGGCGAGCGAAGCGGCCGTCTGCGCAAGCAGCGCCGGCCCGCGCGTGAAGACGTTGACGATGCCGGTCACGAGCCGGACACGTTCCGTGTGCTCCGCCGCGACGACGAGGGGCGTGAAGCCGTCGTACTGGGTCGACTCGGCCGACCAGAGCCCTTCGTAGCCGGCGGCTTCCGCGCGCTTCGCGAGCGGGCCGAGCTCGCGCAGCGGGACGCCCTCGAACGGAATGGTCATTCCAATCCGGATGGGTCAGTATCCCCCGATGTTCCCGCGCACCGCGCTGGTCACTGGCGGAGCATCCGGCATCGGCGCGGCGCTCGTCGACCTTCTCCGCGCCGAGGACGCCGTGGTGCAGGCGCTCGACATCGACGACGGCTTCGACGTCGGCGATCCCGGCGCCTGGGAAACGGTCGGCGCCGTCGAGCTCGCGTGCCTGAACGCCGGCGTGACAACGGGCGAGCCAGACATCCGCAACGTCTCCGATGAGGCGTTCCGTCGCATTTGCGGCGCGAACCTCGACGGGGTCGTCTACGGCGTCCGCCGGCTTGCAAGCATGCTCGAGCCGGGGAGCGCGATCGTCGTGACCGCCTCGCTCGCAGGCCTCGTCGGCGCGCCGCAAGACCCGCTGTACACGCTGACGAAGCACGGCGTCGTCGGGTTCGTCCGCGCCGTGGCGCCGCAGCTCGCCGAGCGCGGCGTCCGCATCAGTGCGGTTGCGCCGGGTTTCGTCGACACCCCGCTGCTCGCCACGGGCCGCAACCGCTTCGTCGAAGCCGGCTTTCCGTTACTGCAGCCCGAGGAGGTCGCGCAGGCAATCCTGGCCGCCGGTCGCAACGCCGAGACGGGGCAGGTGTGGGTCGTGCAGCCGGGCCGCGGAACGGTGCCGTTCCGCTTCCCGAACATTCCTGGGCCGCGCGACGCTGCCGGGGCGCCGGTCGGGCTCCCGCCTAGCTGAAGCGCCAGCCGTCGCCGGCGGCGAACGCCTCCAGGATCCGGCGACTGACGACCATCCGATGCACCTCGTCCGGGCCGTCGTAGATGTGCGCCCCGCGCGCCACCGCGTACATGTGCGACAGCGGTGAGCGGTCGGTCAGGCCGAGCGCGCCGTGGACCTGCACGGCGCGGTCGATCACGCGAGAGAGGACGTCGGCTGCGTAGAACTTGAGCAGCGAGATCTCGACGCGCGCGTCCTCCTCGGCGTCGATCTTGCGCGCGGCGTCGAGCGTGAGCAGCCTGCACGCCTGGATCTCCGCCGCCGAGTCGGCGATCCAGTTCTGCACGGTCTGCTTCTCGGCGAGCGGTCCGCCGAAGGCCTCGCGCTCGAGCGCGCGAGTGCACATGAGCTCGAACGCCCGCTGCATCTGACCGAGCCAGCGCATCACGTGGTGGATGCGGCCGGGCCCGAGCCGCTTCTGCGCGATCAGGAAACCCGCGCCACGTTGACCCAGGAGGTTCTCGCGCGGCACGCGCACGTCGTCGTACGTGACCTCACAATGGGTCGTCCAGCCTTTCCCGCGGTGCCCGAGAACGGGCACCGGCTCGACTGCCAGCCCCGGCGCGTCGGCGGGAACGATGATCTGGCTCATCCGCCGGCGCGGCTCCGCGTCCGGCTCGGTCACGGCCATCACGATCCCGAACGTCGCACCCTCCGCGCCGGACGAGAACCACTTGCGGCCGCTGATCACCCACTCCTCGCCTTCGAGCGTGGCCGTCGTCTGCAGCGCCGTCGGATCGGCGCCGGAGACGTCCGGCTCTGTCATCGAGAAGAACGAACGCGCGTCGCCGTCGACGAGGGGTGTGAGCCAGCGCTCCTTCTGCTCGTCGGTGCCGAACAGGTGCAGAATCTCGCCGTTGCCGGCGTCGGGTGCCTGGCAGTTGAAGACGTACTGTGCCCAAGCGACGCGGCCGATCTCCTCGTTCAGGTCGGCGTAGGCGAGAAAGCCCTCGCCGGTGCCGCCCGCCTCCGGCGGCAGATGCGGCGCCCACAGGCCGGCGGCCTTCGCGCGGGCGCGCAGCTTGCGCAGCAAGCCGTCCGCCGTGTCGTCCTCGCGAAACAGGTCCGCCTCGACCGGCTCGATGTGCTCGTCGATGAACGAGCGGTAGACCGACCTCGGCTCGGCCACTACAAGCGCTCGACGATCATCGCCATGCCTTGGCCGCCGCCGACGCACATCGTCTCGAGCCCGATCGTCCGGTTGTCCGTCTCGAGGTCGTTCAGGAGCGTCGCCATGATCCGGGCGCCGGTCATGCCGTACGGATGGCCGAGCGCGATTGCGCCGCCGTGCGGGTTGAGCTTGTCGCCGAAGGGATCGACCCCGAGCTCGCGGCAGACCGGCAGCACCTGCGCGGCGAACGCCTCGTTGAGCTCGACGACATCGACGTCCTCGATCGTCATTCCAGCCTGTTTCAGCACGTTGCGGACGGCGCCGATCGGGCCGACGCCCATGATCTCAGGAGCGACGCCGGAGACGGCCGACGCGATGATCCGGGCCCGGGGCGGAATGCCGAGTTCGCGCGCACGCACATCGCTCATCACGACGACGGCTGCGGCGCCGTCGTTCAGCGGGCACGAATTGCCGGCGGTGACCTTACCACCCGGCTTGAACGCCGGCTCCAGCTGCGCCAGCTTCTCCAGCGTCGACCCGCGGCGTGGTCCGTCGTCGCGGGCAACGCCGTCCCACGGCGTGATCTCGCGGTCGAAGAAGCCGGAGTCCTGAGCCGCGACCGCGCGCTCCTGCGACTGCTGCCCGAAACGGTCCATGTCCTCCCGCGAGACGTCCCAGCGCTCGGCGACGTTCTCCGCCGTCAGCCCCATCGGGATGTAGACGTTCGCGATCGGCGCGTCGTCGCCGAACAGTTTCGGATGGAGCTCCTCGGCATCCTTCGGGTAGCCGTCGACCTGTGTGATCGACTCCACGCCAGCTGCGACGTATGCGTCACCTTCGCCGGCGCGGATCGCGTGAAACGCCATGCGGATCGTCTGCAGGCTCGAAGCGCAGAACCGGTTGACGGTCGTGCCAGGCACCGTCTCGGGCAGTCCGGCGAGGAGCGCGGCGCGGCGCGCGAGGTTCATCCCCTGTCTCTGCTGTGGGAAGCCGCAGCCGACCATCACGTCGACGATCTCGTGGCGCGGGAGCGCGGGCACTTGCTTCAGCGCTGCGTCGATCGCGAACCCGACGAGGTCGTCGGGACGCGCGTCGACGAGCGACCCCTTGCGCGCGCGACCGATCGGCGTCCGCGTCGCGGCGACGATGACGGCGTCAGGCATCCGGAGCTCCTGCGGCCATGTAGACGACCTCGCCGACCAGGGCCGGTCTTTCCATGCCCTCGATCTCCACCTGCACGCCGACTGTCCAGACGACGCTCGGTCCGCGTCGCTCGGCACGCACGAGCGTCGCATGCAGCCGCACGCGCGAGCCGGACGGCACCGGGCTCGTGAACCGGATCTTCTCCGTGCCGTAGTTGACGCCCATGACGGCGTCGCTCACGGAGACAATCTCGCTCAAGAGCATCGGGAGCATCGAGAGGGTCAGGTAGCCGTGCGCGACGGTCGTGCCGAACGGCCCGTTCGCGGCCGCCTCGGGATCGACATGGATCCACTGGTGATCACCGGTCGCCTCGGCAAACCGGTCGATCTGCTCCTGCATGATCTCGTGCCAGTCGCTGGTGCCGAGCTCGCGACCGGCGGAGTGCTCGAGCTCCGCAAGTGTCAGCGTCGTCGTCACAAGAGCTCCCGCAGCACCTTCCGGTCGGCCTTCCCGACCGGCGTCAACGGCAATGCCTCCAGCACCCGGATCTCACGCGGATACTTGTACCCGCCGAGACGCTGCCGCCCGAACTCGACGAGCTCGCCACAGTCGGTATCCGCCGCGAGCGTGACGAAGGCGACGACCTCCTCCCCGTACACGGGATCGGGCCGCCCGACGACGCAGGCGCTCGCCACCGCCGGATGCTCGAGCAACGCCTCCTCGATGTCGCGGGGAAAGACGTTGAAGCCGCCGCGGATGATCAGGTCCTTCTTTCGGTCGACGATCGTCAGGTAGCCGTCGTCGCCGAGCCGGCCGATGTCCCCGGTGTACAGCCATTCGTCGCGAATCGTCGCAGCGGTGAGCCCGGGCGCGTTCCAGTAACCGGCCATCACGAGCTCCGAGCGCACGCAGACCTCGCCGTCGACGATTCGCACCTCCGTGCCGGGCACGGGTGGGCCGACCGTGCCCGGCTTGATGCGACCGGGAGGATTCGTCGACACCAGCGCGGACGTCTCCGTCAGGCCGTAGCCCTCGCGGATCTGGACGCCCGGCACACGCCGCACGAAGTCGTCACGGGCGGCAGAGGCGAGCGGCGCCGCACCCGACGCGACGAACTGCAGCGCGGACAGGTCGTAGTCCTCGAGCGCCTCGGCGAGCAGGAGGTAGAGCATCGACGGGACGACGGGCGCGATCTGGACACGGTGCTTCTGCGCAAGCCGAAGCCACTCATGGGGATCGAACCAGCGCATCAGCACCGTCTGCGGCCGGCCGGGATGATGGAGTCCGACGTTGAGGACAAGCAGGCCGTACGAATGTGCGAGCGGCAGGCACGAGAGGGCGCGCTCGATCCCGTCCACATGTCCCGCCGCATGGCCGGCGCGCCCAGCCTCGTAGAGGTTTGCGTGAGTGAGCATCACGCCCTTGGCGCGTCCCGTCGTACCTCCTGTGTAGACGAGCGCCGCCAGGTCCGATTCGTCGCGCGCGACGATCGCCTGTGGCGCGTCGAGTTCCAGCGTCGCAAGCAGCTCCGAGGTGAGCACGAGCGCAGGCTGCGCGTCGGCGACGAGCCGGTCGAGCTCGTCGGCCGTCAGCAGGAAGATCGCAGGCGTCACGACTGCGCCCGCGCGCCAGATCGCGTGATAGGCGACAAGGACGTCAGGCGAGTTGGGCAGCGGGACGACGACACGGTCGCCGGGCCGGACGCCGTTCGCGACGAGCCCTGCGGCGACACGCTCGGCGCGCGCGAACAGCTCGCCGGAGGAGTGCCACCTGCCCTCGAACCAGAGCGCCGGATAGTCGCCGCGCCGCTCGCGCGTCGCCTCGGCGAGGACGGCAAGGTTGCGTCGCTCGGCGCCCATCGTCAGGCGGGGCGGCGATCCGCCCACGGACGCTCCGCCTCGAGCTGGGCTCCGAGGCGTACCAGCGTTGCCTCCTCGAAGGGCCTGGCGGCGAACTGGACTCCGATCGGGAGGTCGCCCGACCAGTGCAGCGGCAGCGACAGCGCAGGCTGCCCGGTCACGTTGAAGATCTGGGTGAACGGGACGAAGAGGCGCTGCCGAGCGACGACCGCCCGCGGATCGTCCTCGCTGCCCTCGAAGGACCAGCCGGTCGGGACCGGCGGCAGCGCGAGCGTCGGGGTCACGAGCACGTCGAGCTCCTCCCAGAGCGCGAGGAACCGTCGGGCGTCGGTCCGCAGGAACTGGAGCGAGCGGGCCAGCTCCGGCGCAGGCGTCTTCGCGGCGTCGGCTGCAAGCGCGCGGTTGTGCGGCTCGAGCTGCTCCGGGTCGATGCCGGACGTCGCCGGGCCCTGCCGCCAGACGCGGAGGAAGTGCCTGCTCAGCTCCTCGCCGTTCCACGGCGGCTCGGCTTCCACCACGTCGTGACCGAGAGCCGTGAGGACGTCTGCCGCGGTCCGGACCGCCGCAGCGCATTCGTCGGCGACGGGTACCTCGACAGGCGGATCGACCGAGACGCCGATGCGCAGCCGGCCCGTCGGTCGCAGCGCCTCCTCCGCGAGGGGCCGCTCCGGCGGCGGGGCGACGTACTCGTCTCCGAGCTCGTTGCCGCTCATCACGTCGAGCAGCGCGGCAACATCGCGGATCGTGCGGCCGATCGGCGCATGCGTGGCCA
>DATFTK010000183.1:0-11707 GCA_035262005.1 Gaiellaceae bacterium
CGCTCCTGGAAGCGCTGCGAGTCGGTGTCTGCGATCTGCGCCGCCTCGAGCAGCAGCGCTCCTGCGAGCAGGAGGGTCGTGACCGCGAACGCCAGGTCGGCGCGGCGCCACGGCCGCACCACCGCAAGCACGAGACCGACGAGTGCGCCGGGCACGAGCACCCAGCCGCTCGCGTACGCGAGCAGCATCGCCTCCCGTCCGACCCAGTGCACCAGCGAGCCCGGGTGCACCGCGTGATTGCCGTGTGAGTAGACCCCGAGCACGCGCTGCGAGCCGAGTGTCCCGAACAGGACCGTCGGGGGCACGACGAGCAGGACGAGCGCCAGCCACACGCGACGGAGCGAGCGAAGAGCACGGCCGCGATCCGCGACCAGCTCGGCGCCGAGCACCGCGAGGGGGACGACGGCGTACTGCACGCGTGCGAGCACCACGAGCGCGCTGCAAAGTGCGAACGCGACCTGTAGGGCGAGCGTCGACCGCTCGACGAGGCACACCCCGACGTAGATCGTCGTGAGCACGAGCGGATAGGCGAGCGGGTCGGCGAGCATGCTCGACGCGTACACGCCGTCGGGGACGGCGACGGTGACCGCCGCGACGCCGACCGCGAGCCACACGGGGAGCTCGAGGCGCTTGCCGAGGAGGTAGGCCGGGATCGCGGCGAGCGAGACGAACGCCGCGTGCAGCCCCTGCGTGATCCCGTACGCGCGGACCGGATCGTCGGTCACGAGCCACACCGGCGCCGTCAGGAGCGGATCGAGCAGCGCCGGGAAGTGCACGCCCACACCGCGGATCAGCAGCCGTCCGTGCTCGGCGATGCTCCGCGCCAGCGAGGGATAGATGTACTCGTCGGGGAGGTAGTGGGGGACCGGCCGGGCGGCGGCCGCGATCAGCCGCGCGAGGAAGCTCGCTGTGACGATCCCCGACACCCAGAGCCAGGCGGGGATCGCAACGCGGACCGTGCGGGGGGCGGCAGCGTCGACAGCCACGAACAGCCCATCGGCAAGCGGTGGGCATCCCTTGAACGAGTGATGCGCGCAGCGCACGTCCGCGAAGCGGACCGGTGGAAGGGGTCTGGGGGAACCGGGAGGTTCCCCCAGCGCCAGGCGCTAGCTGCTGCTGGCGCGGTCGGCCGGGACGAACAGCTTGCAGTGCGGGCACTTGAACCCGCGATGCCGTTCGGTCTGGCCGTCGATCAGCTCGGCCGTGAAGGTCTTCTTGCAGTGCGGGCAGACGACCTCGTGGGTGCCCTGCTCGGCTGCGCGCTCGGCCATGCGCTCACGGTACCTACGGGAGGTAGGTGCGGTACTTCTCCAGCGGTGCACGCTCGGGCGCCGGCGGCTCGCCGCGCTGGGTGCCGAGGTGGATCAGGCCGAGGAACCGCTCGCCGTCGGGGAGGCCGACCGCGTCCCGCCCCGCTTTTGTCCGCAGCACGCGCGGCGTGCGCCAGTACCCGGCCAGCCCGCGCGCGTGCGCCGCGAGCAGCACGGTGTGGACGGCGCAGGCGGTTGCGCAGATGTCCTCCTCGTCCCGCTGCAGGTC
This sequence comes from Gaiellaceae bacterium, assembly GCA_035262005.1. GTDB lineage: Bacteria > Actinomycetota > Thermoleophilia > Gaiellales > Gaiellaceae > 3-1-20CM-4-69-9. The sequence goes on from DATFTK010000183.1 coordinate 1,540, forward strand.
GCCGCTCAGCACGCAGGAGGCAATCACCAGCGTGCGCGCCCGGTCGAGCTTCGGCGCCTCCGCCGGCCCGGCCGCCTCCTTCAGCCGCTCGAGCGTCTCGGGCCCGACGACGCGGAAGCGCCACGGGTTCGTGCGGTGGTGGTTCGGCGCCCACCGCGCCAGCTCGAGCAGCTCGTCCAGCAGCTCCGGCCGCAGAGGCTCCGGGCCGAACGACTTGTGCGTCCGCCGCGTTCGCACGAGCTCCGGGAAGTCCATGCCCCAGTTTGAACGGTTCCGCGCCGTGGGCGACACTTTGGCTGGATGACCACCGTCGACGTGCTCTGCGAGAACTGCGGCCAGGCGAACGCGGCCGGGTCGCGGTTCTGCAGCAACTGCGGCTCGCCGCTGGGCGAGGCACGGGCGCCGCAGGAGGAGCGGAAGCTCGTCTCGGTGTTCGTCGACCTCGTCGACTCGACCGCGCGCGCGGACAAGGCGGACCCGGAGGACGTCCGCGACGTGCTGCAGGCGTATCACCGCGAAGCCAAGCACTGCATCGAGCGGTACGGCGGTGTCGTCGAGAAGTTCATCGGCGACGCCGTCATGGCCGTGTTCGGCGCGCCGATCGCGCACGGCGACGACGCTGAGCGCGCCGTCCGTGCCGGGCTCCGGGTACTCGATGCGGTCGGCGGTCTCGAGCTCTCCGCACGGGCCGCCGTCAACACCGGGGACGCGATCGTCTCGGTCGAGCAGGCGCGAAGCGGCGAAGCACTGGCGACCGGCGATGTCGTCAATACCGCGGCGCGTCTGCAGAACGCTGCGCCGGCGGGGCGGCTCATCGTCGGCGCGGAGACGTTCCGCGCGACGCGACATGCGATTCGCTACGACGAGCTGCCCGCAGTCGACGCGAAAGGCAAAGCGGAGGCTGTCGAAGCATGGCTCGCCGTCGAGGCGGCGACAGCGCCTGCAGATCGTCCCCTCGGCGCCGCACCCCTGGTCGGCCGCGACCGCGAGCTGGAGGTGTTGCGCTCGGTGTGGAGCCGCGCGATGGACGAACGTCGACCGCACCTGGTCACGCTCGTGGGGCCACCCGGCATCGGCAAGTCCCGGTTGTGCCGGGAGATCGCCACGCTCGCCGCCGCGGGTGGGGGCCGGATCCTGCGCGGACGCTGCCTCCCCTACGAGGAGCGGTCCGGCTATCAGGCGTTCTCCCGCATCGTCTACGACCTCAGCGGCATCCTCGAGTCCGATTCGCCGTCGGCCGCCAAGCCGAAACTCGAAGCGACGGTCGCCGAGCTCATGCCGGAGGGCGAGGCGGCAGAAACGCTGCGCCTGCTCTTGTTGTTGCTCGGGCTTGCCCCCGACGACGAGGTGTCGAACGGCACGCTGCTGATGTTCGCCGCGCGGCGCTTCATCGAGTGCGTCGCGCTCGCACAGCCGACCGTGTTCGTCTTCGAAGACGTGCACTGGGCCGACGCAAGCGAGCTCGCACTGCTCGGTTACCTGGCGCAGCACACGCGCGATGCGCCGGCGCTCCTCGTTGCGACGGCGCGCCCGGAGCTGCTCGACATCCAGCCGGCCTGGGGGACCGGTCTTGGCGCGCAGACGACGATGCCGCTCGAACCGCTGCTCGAAGAGGACGCGCGCGCGCTCGCGGAGCGGCTCGTCGTCGGCATCGATCCCGACCGCCTCGTGGAGGTTGCGGGTGGAAATCCGCTCTTCCTCGAGGAGCTTGCCGCCTCGATCGCGGAGCGTGGCGGCGACGAGCTGCCCGTGACCGTGCGCGAGGCGATCGCCGCACGCATCGACGCACTGCCGGCACGCGCCCGCGACGCGCTGCTGACGGCGGCTGTCATCGGGAAGACGTTCTGGCGCGGGATCCTCGAGACGGTCGGATCGGTCGAAGACGTCGACGACGCTGTCGCCGTGCTCGAGGCGCGCGACTTCGTCAGGCGCGACTCGGCGAGTCAGGTGGCGGGCGACGCGCAGTTCACGTTCAAGCACATGCTCATACGGGAGGTCGCCTACGCGACCGTGCCGCGGGCGCAGCGGCGCGAGCGGCACGCCGCCGTTGCGCACTACATCGAGGAACGCCTCGTGGGCGAGGCGCTCGCGACGATCCTGGCGTACCACTGGCGTGAAGCCGGCGAGCCTGCAAAAGCGGTGCCGTACCTGCTGACGGCGGCGGAGGCGGCGCGCCGCAGCTGGGCAAAGACGGCCGTAGTCGACCTCTACACGAAGGCGCTGGAGCTCGCCGTCGACGACGAGGAGCGCCGGCAGATTCGCTTGCAGCGCGGCCAGGCACTGGTCGAGCTCCTCGATCGACCACGCGCGGCCGAGGAGCTGGCGGCGCTCATTCCCGAGCTCGAGGGATCAGAACGGCTCGAAGCGCTCCTGTGGCGGGGAATCGCCGAGGTCTGGTCCGAGCACGACGAGGAGGCGGTAACGGTCTCTGCGGACGCACTTGCGCTCGCGGAGCGAATCGGCGACGACGCCGCGAAGGCAGCCGCGCTTGCGGTGCGAAGTCAAGCCTTCGCAGCGCGTGGAGCCGAAGGTGATCTCGACCTTGCCGTCGAGCTCGGCGACCGGGCGCTCGAGCAGTGGCCTGCCGGCACCAGGCCGTACGAGTACGCCAATCACCTCCATCTCCAGTCCGACGTGAAGTACTGGGTCGGCGACTACGCCACGTCCGTCGAGCTGTCGCGCCACGCCCGCCGGCGGGCTGCGGAGGTACAGAGCGCCGAAGGTTTGCTCCGCGGCGGGGGATTCGAAGCGCTGTCGCTCGCCGGTCTCGGTCGTCATGAAGAGGCGTTGGCTATCTGGGACGAGATGCTGAAGGTTGCCGCCGAGCTCGGTCACAGCCCGGTCACCGTCCTCAACTACTCCGCGCTCGCGTACCGCGAGCTCAACGACCTCGAGGAGGCGCGCAGGCGGACTGAGACGGCGCTCGAGCTGACGGCGGGCATGCAGTTCGGCATGCCGAGGCAGTTCGCGGGCTCGGACTTGATCCAGACGCAGCTGCTCGCCGGCGACGTGGGCGCCGCACAGGCGGCATGGCCGCAGCGGTGGGCCGACGCCGAGCATGCGACCGCGTGGACGACCTGGCTGATTGCCGGGCGGCTTGCCCTGGCGCGCGCGGAGATCGCACTCGTGGCTGAGACGGCCGAGTCTGCGGCCGAGTGGGCGCTACGCGGGATCGAGATCGCGCGGCGGACGAGACGGCGAAAGTACGAGGCGCTCTCGCTGCGTGCCTATGGAGAGGCACTCGCGCGTCTCGGACGTGCAGACGACGCATTGACGGAGCTCCGTCGTGCCGTCCAGGCCAGCGACGAGCTGGTCGGCGCGCCTGCGCGATGGGCCGCTCGTGCCTCGCTGGGACGTGTGGCGTACGAGCTCGGCGAGGACGACGAGGCTGCGAAGGCTTTCGCCGAGGCGCGCGAGCTCGTCGACGCGTTCAGTGCGACGCTCGCGCCGCAGCGCGCTGCGACTCTGGCAACCGCGCCGGTCGTGCACGAGATCCGCTCCGCGTGAGGCTCGTCGCCGTCGGCGATGTCATGCTCGACGTCGTAACCGATCGCCTCCCGGCTGCTGGGGAGCGAGCGCACGGCACGGTGCAACTTCGGGCAGGTGGCTCGGCGGTGAACGCCGCGCTCGCGGCCCGAGGGCTCGGTGCCGAGGCGCAGGTCGTCGGCCGCGTCGGCCGCGACCCTGCCGGCGATCTGATCGAGGGGACGCTCGAGGACAACGGCGTCGACGCACGGCTTGCACGCGACTCCGAGCTGCGCACCGGTACCGCGATCGCGTTGCACCAAGCCGTCGTCGCCGACCGCGGCGCCAATGCACGCCTCTCGGCCGAGGATCTGCCCTCGCCGTTGCACGGCGATGCGCTGCTCGTCTCCGGTTTCGCGCTCTTCCAGGAAGGCTCCCGCGACGCTGCGCTCGAGGCCCTCGAACGATTCGACGGCGAGTGGACGGCCGTCGACCTGGCCTCGCCGCGGCTCGCGCGCGCCGACTTCGACGCCCGCGTCGTCTTCGCCACGGCCGCAGAGGCGAAGGCGGTGCCTCGCCTCGCCAGCCGGTTCGAAGTCGTCTGCTTGAAGGACGACTACGGGGTCGAGCGCACGTCGGCGTTCGGCGCCGGCGACGCCTTTGCGGCGGCGTTCCTCGTCGCCGTCGCCGAAGGGGAGGAGATCGATGACGCGCTGAAGCGCGCCCGCGACGTCGCCGCTCAGGTTGCCGGCTCTAGCTCCTGAGGTCCGGCGACTGACGTATCTCTTCCGGCGCGGGCTCGCCGTACCAGAACTTCCAGCCCGACTTCGGATCGATCGAGGCGACGAAGAAGCAGAGCAGGGCGAGCCCGAAGGCACTGACGAGCTGGCCGACCGCGGCACCGAGGCCGATCACGACCAGCAGGAAGGCGACGAGGGAGAGCGGGGGCTTGCGAAAGCGCAGCATGTCCCTTGAGACGCCGGCTACGCCCAGAGGTTGATCCCGCTCTCGGTCGCGTAGCGGTCGATCTCGGCGAGCTCGTCGTCGCCCAGGTCGAGGCTGTCGAGCGTGGCGAGATTGGCCTCGAGCTGTGCGAGGCTGCTGACACCGACCAGCGTCGACGTGATCCGCGGGTCGCGGAGCGTCCACGCGAGCGCCAGCTGCGCAAGCGACTGGCCCCGGCGCTGTGTGATCTCGTTGAGCCCGCGGATCTTCTCCAGCGCCTCGTCGGTGATCAGCCGCGGCGAGAGCGAGCCGTCGCGGCTCGCGCGCGAGCCTGCGGGAATACCGTTCAGGTACTTGTCGCTGAGCATTCCCTGCGCGAGCGGAGAGAAGACGATGCAGCCGACGCCCTCGCGCTCGAGCGTGTCGAGCAGGTCGGGCTCGATCCAGCGGTTGAGCATCGAGTACGACGGCTGATGGATCAGCAGCGGCGTTCCGAGCTCGCGGAGGATGCGCACCGCTTCCGTCGTCCGTTCGGCGTCGTAGGACGAGATGCCCGCGTAGAGCGCCTTGCCTTGCCGCACTGCCGTGTCGAGCGCGCCCATCGTCTCCGCGATCGGCGTCTCTGCATCGAACCGGTGCGAGTAGAAGATGTCGACGTACTCGAGCCCCAGCCGGCGCAGGCTGTCGTCGAGGCTCGCGAGCAGGTACTTGCGCGAGCCCCCGTCCCCGTACGGGCCGGGCCACATGTCCCACCCGGCCTTCGTCGAGATGATCAGCTCGTTCCGATAGGGGCGGAGGTCGTCCCGCATGATCCTCCCGAACGTCTCCTCCGCCGAGCCATACGGGGGGCCGTAGTTGTTCGCGAGGTCGAAGTGGGTGACGCCTCGGTCGAACGCGCGACGGAGGAGCTCGCGGCTGTGCTCGAGCGGGGCGTCGCCGCCGAAGTTCTGCCAGAGCCCGAGCGAGATGGCCGGCAGCTGCACACCGCTGCGGCCGCACCGCCTGTACGGCATCCGGCCGTAGCGCTCGGACGCGGCTTCGTATGTCACAGCCACTCGTCGATCTTGACGCCTCCGGCGAGCGAGGAGAAGTCGCCGCGGTCGCGGATCTGCTCCGCCGCTGTCACCAAGCCGGCGACGGCGACCCACGTCAGCGCGCCGCCGACGCTGACGCGCTGCGCGCCGGCCGCGACGATCTCGTCGAACGTCAGATTCGGGCGGGCGAGCACGTTCACGGGCTTCGACAGGGAGCTGCAGACGGCGCGGATCTCGTCGGCGGTCGCGAGCCCCGGTGCATAGAGGACGTCGGCTCCGGCCTCCTCGTAGGCCCGCAGGCGCTGGATCGTGTCGGCGAGGTTCGGATTGCCGCGGATGTGGTTCTCCGCGCGCGCAGTGAGGACGAAGGGCTCCGCCACCTCGGCGGCTGCCGCGACGCGTTCGGTGGCGTGGCCGAGGTCGTACAGCCGTCCGCTCGGGTCGTAGTCCTCGATCGAACCGCCGGCAGCGCCGGCGTCGGCGGCTCGGGCGACGGCGAGCGCGGCATCCTCGGGCTCCGGGCCGTAGCCGTTCTCGAGGTCGACCGACACGGGCAGTTCGGTCGCCCGATCGACGAGCGCCGTATGCACGATCACCTCGTCCAGCGTGACGTCGCCATCGTGGCGGCCCAGCGTGAACGCGAACCCGGAGCTGGTGGTCGCGAGCGCCTTGAAGCCGAGCTTGGCCAGCACCCTGGCCGAGCCGGCGTCCCACGGATTCGGGATCACGAAGGGCTCGCCGGTGTGTAGTGCCTCAAAGACCTCCGCCTTGACCATAGGATCCAAGCTACGGTAAATACTTCATTTTGGAAAGTACCGACTGCGGGAGGGCGCTATGGCATTGCAGATTGGGGAAACGGCTCCGGACTTCGAGGCCGACACCACCGAAGGGAGGATCCACTTCCACGACTGGATCGGCGACTCGTGGGCGGTCCTGTTCTCGCATCCGAAGGACTTCACGCCCGTCTGCACCACCGAGCTCGGCTACATGGCGAAGATCAAGCCCGAGTTCGACCGGCGCAACGTCAAGATCATCGGTCTCTCCGTCGATTCGGAGAGCGACCATGCGGCCTGGAGCCGGGACATCGAGGAGACACAGGGCGTAGCGCCGAACTACCCGCTCATCGCCGACCCGTACCTCACGGTCGCAAAGCTGTACGGGATGCTTGGCGCTGAGACCGCGGGCGACGCGAGCGGCCGCACGCCCGCCGACAACCAGACGGTGCGGAACGTGTTCGTGGTCGGGCCGGACAAGAAGATCAAGCTGATCCTCGTCTATCCGATGACGACCGGCCGCAACTTCGACGAAGTCTTGCGCGTGATCGATTCGCTCCAGCTGACGGCGAACCACAAGGTCGCCACACCGGTGAACTGGCAGCAGGGCGACGACGTGATCATCGCGGGATCGGTCTCAGACGACGAGGCGAAGGAGCTCTTCGGCGAGTGGGACTCGCCGCGGCCGTGGCTGCGGATCGTCCCTCAGCCCGAGAAGGAGAAGGCGGCCGTTTGACTTCAGGGGTCTGACCCCCGTCTCGGGGTCAGACCCCAGCAGTTCGCGTTAGCCGCGCTCGATCGCAGGCTCTGTGTGAGCCTGCGGTTCGGGTGCTTTCTCGCGCAGCAGCGTTGCGCCGAGAACCGCGGCGGCAGCGGCGAAGATCGCGCCGAGCAGGAAGGCGACGTGGTAGCCGCCGGTCAACGCGGCGACTTCGCTATGTCCCGCGTCGAGCAGCGTGCTCGTGCGTGACGCTGCGACGCTCGCCAGCACAGCGAGCCCGACGGCGCCGCCCATCATGAACGACGTGTTGACGACGCCCGACGCGAGGCCGGCCTCGGCCGGGTTGACGTCGCCCATCGCTGCGAGTAGCACCGGATTGAACGCCATGCCGGCACCGAGGCCGAGCAGGATCATGCTCGGCAGCACGTCGGCCGCGTAGGTGCCGTCCACGGGCGCGCGCACGAGCAGCAGCAAGCCGGCGGATGCGAGCAGCAGCCCCGTCGTCAGGGGCTTACGAAGTCCGTAGCGCATCACGAGCTTCGCCGAGAGGCCGATCGAGAGCGCGCCCATGATCACGTTTCCCGGCAGGAACGCGAGGCCGACCTGCAGTGGGCTGTAGCCGAGCACGAGCTGCAGGTAGAGCGCCGACATGAAGAACCACGCGAACATCGCACCCGACCAGAGGACGCCGACGCCGCTCGCCGTCGACAGGTTGCGCAGCCGGAAGAGGCGCAGTGGCACGAGCGGTGCGCGCACGTGGGATTCGATCGCCAGGAAGGCACCGAAGACCGCCGCGGCGACTGCGAGGACGCCGAGCGTCCGTGCGGAGGTCCAGCCGTTGTGGTTGCCGTTGACGATCGCGTAGACCGCGAGGATGAGCGACGTCGTCACCGTGACCGCGCCGGCGACGTCGAGACGGCCGCTGCTCGCCGCCGGAGCCGCCGCCGGCACGAGCCGCAGCGTCAGCAGCACGACGAGAACGCCGATCGGGAAGTTGACGAGGAAGATCCAGTGCCAGCTGAGCGCGTCGGTCAGGATCCCGCCGAGCAGGACGCCGATGCTGCCGCCGCCGGACGCGACGAACCCGAAGATGCCCATCGCCTTCGCGCGTTCGCCAGGCTCCGTAAACAGGCCAACCATCAGCGACAGTGACACCGCGGACGCGACAGCCCCGCCCACGCCCTGAACGGAGCGCGCTGCGACGAGGAACCACTGCGTCGTCGCCAGCCCGCAGGCGAGCGAGGCGGCGGTGAACGTGGCGATCCCGGCGATGAAGAGGCGGCGGTGCCCGAACAGGTCGCCGAGCCTGCCGCCGAGCAGCAGGAAGCCGCCGTACGTGAGCAGATACCCGTTGACGACCCACGCGAGGGACGTCTCGGAGAAGCCGAGATCCTCGCGGATCGACGGGAGCGCGACGCCGACGATCGTGACGTCGAGCACGATCATCAGGCTCGCCAGGCACAGGACGTAGAGGGCAAGCCAGCGGGTGCGGGTGTCCGTGCTGGTATCACTCATGCTGTTGGCCTCCTTCGGATTCCCGATCACGTCCCTTAGACCAGGGCCTGCCCGAAAACTCATCGGATGAACACGGCGGCACAGACACCCGAGCTGGAACGCGAGCTCGAGCGCTACCGCCGTGAGCTGATCGCCTACTGCTACCGCATGCTGGGCTCGGCCTTTGATGCCGAGGATGCCGTGCAGGAGACGATGGTTCGTGCCTGGCGCGGTCTCGACCGCTTCGAGGGACGGGCGGCGTTGAAGTCGTGGCTCTATCGGATCGCAACGAATGTCTGCCTCGACATGCTCAACGGCAAAGAGCGCCGGATTCGTCCGCTCGAGCTCGGCGACGCCGGCGGCCTCGACAGCCCGCTGACGACCCGGGGCGAGGCGAGCTGGCTCGAGCCGATCCCCGACGGACAGGTCGTCGCCGACGCCGATCCGGCGCAGGTCGCCGAGGAGCGCGAGACGCTCCGGCTGGCCTTCGTCGCGGCGCTGCAGCATCTCCCGCCGCAGCAGCGGGCGGTGTTGATCCTGCGCGAGGCGCTGCGCTGGCGCGCCAACGAGGTCGCGGAGCTGCTCGAGACGAGCGTCGCCTCGGTGAACAGCTCGCTGCAGCGCGCACGGGCGGCCCTCGAGGCGACAGAGATCACGCCGAGCGAGCAGCTCGATCCGCTCGACGAGGAGCAGCAGGAGCTGCTCGAGCGCTACGTCCGCGCGTTCGAGGCGTACGACATGGACGGCCTGGCGGCGCTGCTGCACGAGGACGCGAAGCAGTCGATGCCGCCATACGAGATGTGGCTGCTCGGCCGCGAGGACATCCTGCGCTGGTGGTTCGGTCCGGGCATCGGCTGCAAGGGCTCCAAGCTGATCCCGACCGTCGCAAACGGCCTGCCGGCCTTCGGGCAGTACCGGCCGAGCGGGCCCGGCGGCAGCTACGAGCCGTGGGCGTTGCAGGTGCTCGAGCTGTCAGACGGGCGGATCGTCGGCTACACCGCCTTCCTGAACACCGGGCGCCTCTTCCCGCTGTTCGGCCTCCCGCCGACCCCGCCCGAGTAACACGTCCTCGAGGCCCGCGAAGCCGATCAGCTCTTCGAGCTCCAGCGTCGCGTTGACCACCAGCAGGCGCGCGCCGGCGCGCCGTGCGTTCACGGATGCGCGGGCGAGCGCGCCGACCGTCCCCAGATCCGCGCAGGCGAAGTGGCCGAGGTCGCAGTCCACGTGCTACAGACTGTTCGGGACGCAGAAATTCATCTCCGGATGACCGATCTTTCGTTCCGAAAGCGCTGGCTCGCGCTCTACGTCCTTTGCCTCGCCGATCTGATGATCGTGCTCGACTGTCCGATGCACGTGCCCGCGGTCGAGACCGACTAGTTCGGAGCGACGACCGATGAGTTTCCGGCGGGCACGCAGTCTCAGCGCCAGACGAACGTCGAGAGAAAGGACGGCCAGATGAAGGACAAGCTCGTCACCTGTCTGTGGTTCGACACCGAAGGTGAAGACGCCGCGAGGTTCTACACGTCGATCTTCCCGAACTCGAAGCTCGGCGAGATCACCCGCTACGGCTCCGCGGGGCCGCGCGCCGCGGGCACCGTCATGACGGTCGGCTTCGAGCTGATGGGCCAGGAGTTCGTCGCGCTCAACGGCGGCCCGGACTACAGCTTCAGCCAGGCGATCTCGTTCCAGATCATGTGCGAGACGCAGGAGGAGGTCGACCGCTACTGGTCGCTCCT
>DATFTK010000184.1:0-5793 GCA_035262005.1 Gaiellaceae bacterium
CCGCGACCGCACGCAGAGGGCGAGCGGCGCATTCTCGTCGTCGCCAACGAGACCGTCGGCGGGCACACCCTTCGTTCGCTGATCCTCGAGCGCAGCCTCGACGTGCAGGAGCAGGTCCTCGTCGTGACGCCTGCGCTCAACTCACCGCTCAGGCACTGGACCTCCGACGAGGACGACGCGCGCGCCGCAGCGCAGGAGCGGCTAAACGCGAGCCTCGCGAAGCTTTCGGAAGCGGGCGTCGAGGCCAGCGGGGAGGTCGGCGACGGCGACCCAGTCCAGGCGATCGAAGACGCGCTCCGGACCTTCGGCGCGGACGAGATCATCATCTCGACCCATCCGGAGGGACGCTCGAACTGGCTCGAGCGCGGCGTCGTCGAGAAGGCGCGCGAGCGCTTCACCGTGCCGATCAGACACGTCGTCGTCGACCTCCAGCACGAGGGGTCCGACCCCGAAGGGGCCTGACCCCAGCCGCTGGCTAGCGGTACAGCAGGAGTTGCGTGCAGCGGAAGAGGGCGAGCGTCTTGCCGGCCTCGTCGCTGATGGTCGCATCCCAGACCTGCGTTGTGCGGCCGCCGTGGACGCGGCGTGACTCGGCGACGAGCGTCCCGTCGAGCGCCGTCGCGAGGAAGTTCGTCTTCAGCTCGATCGTGGTGAAGCCGGTAGCGCCGTCCGGCAGCGACGCGATGCACCCGTAGCCGCAAGCGGAGTCGGCAAGCCCGACGACCGTTCCGGCATGCAGGTAGCCGTTCGGCGCGAGCAGCTCCGGCCGCAGCGGCAGGTGCATCCGGACCTGCCCCTCCTCGATCTCGTCGATCTCGATGCCGAGCAACCCCGGCAACCGGCCACGGCCGGCCTCGACGAACGCCTCGATGTCGACCGGCACTACTTGCCCGCGACGGACGAGACGTACGTGGCGACGGCCTTGATCTGCGCGTCCGTGAGCTTGCCCTTGAAGGCCGGCATCACCGAGCCGCCGTTGATCACCTGGTGCTGGACGAGAGCGAACGGCGGCTTGAGCTGATCCAGGTTCGGGCCGACGGTGCCGGTGGCGCCTGCGTCCTTCAGCGTGTGGCAGCTGGAGCACTGCGACTTGAAGATGTTCTTGCCGTTCGTGCCGGAGACCGCCTTCGACACGGCGAAGCCCGCGACACCGGCGTTGGCCGCGACGAATGCGGCCACGTCCTCGGCGTCCTGTCCCCGCACGAGATTCGGCGGCATGTTCGCCTTCAGGTAATTCGGATCGTTCTGCGCGGTCGAGTACTGGCCCGGGAACCGGATCTGGTCATGGACGATGTTCGCGATCGCCGACTCCTTGAAGCCGTTGGCGCGCGCCTCCGCGAACGCGTCGTCGAGGTTCGGCCCGATGGTCGCCGTCGAACCGACCGCCTCGAGGGCATGGCAGCCGGCGCACGTCTGCTGGAAGATCGCCTTGCCGTTCTGCGCGTTGGCCGACCCAGAGACCTTGCCGCCGGTGCCGCAGGCAGCCAGTGTGACCGCAATCGCCGCTCCTCCGAGCGCAGCCAGGAAGAGCCGCACGCTAGACCGGAGGTTGCGGCGCCGCCTTCAGCTTGGAGACGGCCTCGTCGCGGGTGGGGTAGATCGTGAAGACGCGGTCGAGGCCGGTGATCTCGAAGATCTTGGTGATGTTGCGGTCGCTGCAGACGAGCGACAGCTGACCGTCGTTCGTCCGGAGCCGCTTGACGCCGCCGACGAGCACGCCGAGCGTCGTGGAGTCGATGAACGTCGTGTTGCTGAAGTCGACGATCACCTGCTTCCCGCCCTGGCCGATCACCTCGAGCAGCTGCTGCTTGAACTCGGGTGCGGTGTACAGGTCGACCTCGCCTGCAAGCGAGATCACGTAGGCGTCGTCGCCGAGCTGTTCGGTCTGGATGTCGAAGTTCATCGTCCCCGCCTCTTCCCGTCGGCGCGGAGTCTAACCCTGGCGGGCGGCCTGCAATGTCTTGATCCGCGCCCGGATCTGCCCCTTCGTGCTCGGATCGAGGTCGAGCTTCACGAGCTGCTTGTATGCGCTGACGGCCGCAGTCGTCTGGTTGAGCGTGTCGGCAGCCTGGGCGAGCGCGAAGAGCGCCTCCTGGTTCTTGGGCTGGAGCTTGACGATCTGCTTGTACGTCGTGATCGCCCGGTTCGAGGCCGTCTGGTACCTCGTGATGGCAGCCTGATAGGTACTGCTGGCCTGCGTCGTCGCCCCGGCGGTGAGGGGATTCTGGCCGATCGCCTGGCCGAGCTTGCCCGACGAGGGCAGGAACTGGTTGCCGGCCCCGGCCTGCGCCAGCTGAACCTGGGCGAGCTGCGCCTGCTGGAACGCCGTGTTCGCCTGCCCGAGCTCGAGGTCGCCGAGATGGCGGAGCGCGACGACGTCCTTCGGGCGGAGCTTGCCGTACTCCAGCCAGGCTGCGATCGCCTCGTCCGTGCGGCCCTTCGCCTCGTACGCCTGGGCCAGCTCTTTCCGCGCCGGCGCGTTGAACGGACGCTCTGCAACCTTCTTCTGCGCGGAGGAGATGGACGGCCCCGACGAGCCGCCGGTGCCGAACGCGTCGCGCATGAGCTGGCCCAGGTCGAGACCGCCCGAGCCGACCCCGAGGAAGATGAACCCGCCCGCGAAGACGACGATGAGAAACACGAACGCCCACTTCGCCTGGCTGCGCAGGCGCGGGAAGAACATCGTGCTTTCGGCTACGCGCGCGGTGCCGCCACCGGAGCCGCCTCGGCGGCCGGTGGTACGGCGAGCATGGCGCGCCTCGCGCTGTGCGCGGCGGCGGTCAGCTCGTGCCACTCCATCCCTCCTCTCTCGTAACGGACTTCACCGTCGACGAACGTTGCCAGCACCCGCTCGGGGGCACCGCCGTAGACGACGGCGGCGGCCGGGTCCTCGACGGGCAGGTACGCCGACCCCTCAAGTGAGACGACGGCGAGGTCCGCTCGTTTGCCGGGGACGAGCGAGCCGATCTCCCCGCCGAGCCCGAGGGCGCGGGCGGAGCCGAGCGTGCCGAGCTCGAGCGCCGCATCCGCCGACAGGACATCCGGCCGCTGTGCGCGCGCCCGGGCGGCGAACAGGACGCTGCGGAGCTCCTCGAAGAAATCGAAGGACGGTGCGGACGCGGGACTGTCGGTGCCGACGCCGACGCGCACGGCCGCCTCACGCAGCTCGGCGAGCGGTGCGACGCCGCAGCCGAGCGCCCCGTTCGAGCGCGGGCAATGCGCGACGCCGGTCTGCGTCGCAGCGAGCAATCCGATCTCCTCGTCGTCGACCATCACGCAGTGAGCCGCGACGACGTCGGGCCCGAGCAGGCCGTGCTCGGCGAGCAGGCGCGTCCCGGTCGTGCCCGGCGGCGTCACGAGCAGGTCACTGTAAGCACCCCAGGGGCCGTGCCCGGTCGTCACGTACCGGACCTCCGACGAGCTCTCGGAGATGTGGGTCGCCACCGGTAGTCCCAGCTCGGCGGCGGCGCGGTAGAGCTCGAGCGAGACAGAGTACGGCGCGTGCGGGGAGATGCCCGGCCGAACGCGCTCGGAAAACGACCCCCGCACGCGCTCGCGCCGTTCGGCGAAGCTCTCGAGCGCCGGCACGGGGTCGGCGCCGAACACCTCGAGGTAGATCGTCGCGCGCAGCCCGAGCTCGGCACAGGCGACCGCGGCGGCACCGCTGTAGCTGCAGTCGCCGATCGTCGTGATCCCCGCCGACAGGCACTGGGCCGAGCCCAGGCGGGCGATGTCGACGTACTCGTCCCAGCCGATGCGTGCCTTGCGCTCGATGTGCAGCGAGATCCACTCGGCGAAGTCGCCGAGACCATCCCCGAAGCCGCCGTAGACGGCGTATTCGATGTGGGAATGGGCGTTGACGAACCCCGGCATGAGGACGGCGTTGTCGAAGTGCGTTCCACTTCCCAGCTCGGCCGCCGCGCCGACCGCCGCGATGCGGCCGTCCTCGATCGCAACGGCTCCGTCGCGAAGCGGAGGCCCTTCGATCGGCAGGACCCAGTCGGCGGAGATGACCCGGCTCACGGCTCGCTAAGGCTAGCCGCTTCCATTCGCGCGTCGGCCCGGCGCTCGACCATGACGGAGAGCCAGATCGATCCTTCGTACAGCACGATCAGCGGGACGATCTCGAAGGTCGTGGTGACGGGGTCGACACCGGGCAGCAAGACGCCGACGACGGCGACGATGAAGTAGCCGAGCCGACGGTTCTTCCGCAGCGTCGCCGTCGAGAGGACGCCGAGCCGAACCAGGGCGAGGATGAAGATCGGCAGCTCGAACACGAGCCCGACGGCGAGCAGCACCGTCATGACGAACCCGTAGTAGTCGCGCGCGCGGAGCTGCGAGTTGTAGTACTGGTCGTCGAAGCTGGTCAGGAAGTGCACCGCCTTCGGCAGCACGACCCAGTAGCCGAACGCGACGCCCACGATGAGCAGGCCGGTCGCGAGCAGGACGAACAGCAGCACCGTGCGCTCTGCGTGCGGCTCGACCGCGGGTGCGAGGAAGCTCCACAACTGCCAGAGCACGACCGGCAGGGCGAGCGCGAGACCCGCGAGCATGCTGACCTTCATCGAGGTCAGGAACGGCTCGGCGACGCTCAGCGTGATCGGCTTGAAGTCCTTGTTCGGCAGAGGCGCGTTCAGCCAGTGCAGCAGGTGGCCGCGGAAGACGAACGCGATCGCGAAACCGACGGCAAGCGCGCCGAGGCAGACGAAGATGCGGACTCGGAGCTCCTCGAGGTGCTCGACGAGCGTGGCCTCTTCACCGTGCTTCAGACGGCGAGGCAGCGGTCTCACGGATGACTAGACGGTGTCGCGGTCGCGCGTGCCGACGGTCGTGTCGGTCGTCTGCATCGGGAGCTCGGCGGGCTCATCGTCCGAGGCGTTGCCGGCGAGCGAGTCCTTGAACTCGCGCATGCCCTTCCCCATCGACTTACCGATCTCCGGGAGGCGCTTCGCGCCGAAGAGCAAGAGGGCCAGCAGAAGGAGGAGGACGATCTCCCAGGGGCCGACGTTGGGCATGCGCTCAGGGTAGCGCGTTTGGACAGCCGGGGGCGGGAAACAGGTGGACGAATGGCCCGCAAACACCCACTCGATGAGCAGGTCGTCGTTCATCGGCGGCGGCTCCTACGGTCTCGGCCGGGCGATCGCCGAACGGGCGCTATGTCTCGGACCGCGGACACATCGAACGACTGGTGGAGGCCGCCAGGTCGCATCCGCCCTTTCCTATCGCGTCCTCTCGCTCCAGTCCGCCTACTGCGCGGGCAAGGCGGCCCTGCGGACGTTCTTCGAGTCCGCACGCGTCGAGCTCGAGAAGGAGCGCTCAGGAGTCGACGGCTCCGTGATCCTGCCGGGCGCGATCAATACGCCCCAGTTCGACCGGGCGCGCCAGAAGATTGGCTTGCAGCCGCGGCCGGTGCCGCCGATCTACGAGCCGGAGCCGTTCGCCGATGCCGTGCTGCACTGCTGCGAGCGGCCGATCCGGGAGCTCCCGTCGGGTGGGGCGCCCAGAAGCTGCTCTGGGGGCAGAAGCTCTCGCCGCGTGCGGGTGACCTCGTCCTTCTGCGCACCGGCTGGAAGGAGCAGCACACGGACGAGCTCAAGCTCTTCCTAACCCTTCCGGGCGACCCCGGCGCACATGGACGCTTCGACGGCCGCTCTCGCGGCACAGCCGCCTGGACGTGGCTGCGGCTCCACCGACGGTTGATCGGAGGCGGGGTCGGGTTGGGTACGATTGGGCTACTAGCAGGCCTGGAAGGCCGCTTTCTTCCACGTAACGGGACGTCACAAAGTTGGCACT
>DATFTK010000185.1:0-25544 GCA_035262005.1 Gaiellaceae bacterium
CGTCGGTCTCGTGCTTGCGGTGGTGCGGCCGTGGCGCCGCGCCGACCTGGCGTTCGCGGTCACGACCCTCCTGCTCGCAGGAGCGCTGCTGCTCGAGGCGGCGCAGATCGCAGACACCGACTCGCAGCGCTTCCAGGAGCGTTACCTCTTCACCCTCGTCCCGCTGCTCGCGATCGGGTTCGGGCTCTACGTGAAACGAGGGTTGCCGCACCGTGTCCCGGTGGGTCTCTGCTCCGCGGCGCTGTTGTTGCTCGCTGCGCGGATCCCGCTCTCCGGTTACGCCGCCGCCCACAACAAGGACGACTCGCCGACGCTGTGGGCCGTTCTGCGCTTCGAGGCAGTCGTGTCCGTGGGCAACGGGGCGCTCGCAGTCGCGCTCGTCGCAGCAGCGCTGTCCGGGGTTGCGGCTCTGGTCGCGTTCCGGAAACTGCCCGCCGCGGTCGCGGTCGGCGCGGCAATCGCGGCCTGCTGCGCGCTCTCCGCGGGCGCGTCGTCATACGACCACCTGAGCAGCACGAGCCTGCGGCATTCCCTCAACTCCGACCTCCGCTGGGTCGACCACGCGCAACTCGGGAACGTCGACCTGCTCGCGCCGCCGGGCGCGCGCAAGGAGCAGTCGTGGGAGCAGCTCTTCTGGAACACGTCCGTCACGCGCCTGCTGCTGCTCGGCAGCCCGCCGCTCGACCAGTTCGACGCGAAGCTCGTGCGGGTCGCGCCCGACGGACGCCTGCTCGTGGACGGCGGAACCGACCGGCGCCCGCTGCTCGTGCAGACCTATGCGTCGACCGTGGAGATGACGGGAGTGCAGCGCGTCCAGCACGACGTGATCTTCGACCTCTACCGCCCGACCGGAACGCCGCGGCTGCGACTCGTCGCCGCCGGCCGCTATCCCGACAAGTGGCTCGCGCCGCGCGGCGCGATCACCGTCTGGGCGAAGCGGCCCGGCACGCTGACGCTGGTCGTGACGATGCCGCACGGCACCCAGCTGACGCCGATGCGCTTCAACGACCGCCTCGTGCACGTCCGACCCGGCACGCGCGCGACGCTCCGCTTCCACGTTCCAGGCGGCGGCGCGTGGAGCCTGCACTTCCGGAGCAAGCAGCAGGGCTACGTCGGCGACCGAGCCGTCAGCGTACTCGCGCCGGTCGTCGACTTCCGCTAGCTACTTGTACTTGCGCGCGGCGGGGAACGGCTTGAGCGCATCCGTCTGGACGACCTGTGCGAACTGGCTCTCGTATTGCTTGTTGCCGGTTCGCCAGTACGGAGGCAAGGGCGGGTCGACGTAGTCCTTGGCTCGAAACAGATGCTTCGAGGGCACCCAGACGATCAGCCTCGAGATGTAACCCTCGGTCCCGTCTGCGGTTACGCGCACCTTGTAGTACGGGCGAGGTCGAGGCTTCGACTTCGGGTTGAACGCGTCGTCGCGCTGAGACAGCACGACGGCAAGATCAGACGGGATCGCTGCGCAGGCGTTGACCCCGCAGATCTCGCCCTTGACGTGAGTCTCGGCGGCGGATGCAGCGGCGCCGCTCAGAGCCAGGGCTACACAGGCGACAACCAGGTTTCTACGCAGGACGCCGACTCCGAACGAAGGCGGCGATGACGTACCCGCCGACGATGATCGCAAGCAGCCAACCAAAGAGACCGACATCCGTGGCGATGCCGAGAACGAACAGGACGATCGCAACAGCTGTAAGGACCACGAGGACGTTGCGCGAAGCGCTGAACACGTTGCCCACCTCCAAGTTCGCCTGCCGCACGAGCCAGCCCGGCAGTGTCCGCAGATTCCGCTCGACTATAGGCGGCTGCCCGTCCGACTTTCAAGCGCAACGCGAAGCGCTCGAACCGGACGTGTCCCAGGGACTGTCCCTAGGACATGTCTAGACGCAGTCCTTGAGTCCTTGCGCCTCCGGCAGTGACTCGAGCTTCTTGAGCGTGTTGTTCTCGATCTGGCGAATGCGCTCGCGCGTGACGCCGAAGGCGCGGCCGACCTCCTCGAGCGTGCAGGGCTGCGCGCCGGACAAGCCGAAGCGAAGCTCGATCACCTGGCGCTCGCGCTCGGGCAGCGCGGAGAGCGCATGCTCGACGTCCTCGCGCCGGAGCGAGAGCGTCGCCGTATCGAACGGCGATTCGGCGGACTCGTCCTCGACGAAGTCACCGAGCTCTGACTCCTCCTCTTCGCCGATCGGCTTCTCGAGCGACACCGGCAGCTGCGACATGCGCAGGATCTCGCGCACCTCCTCGGTCGTCATCTCGAGCTCCTCCGCGATCTCGTCGGGTCGCGGCTCGCGACCGAGACGCTGCACGAGCTGGCGCTCGATGTGGACGACCTTGTTCAGCTTCTCGACCATGTGCACGGGGATTCGGATCGTGCGCGCCTTGTCCGCGATCGCACGTGTCACGGCTTGCCGAATCCACCACGTCGCGTACGTCGAGAACTTGTATCCCTTGCGGTAGTCGAACTTCTCGACCGCACGGATCAGGCCCAGCGAGCCCTCCTGGATCAGGTCGAGGAAGCTCAACCCGCGGCCGAGGTACGACTTCGCGATCGACACGACCAGGCGCAGGTTCGCCTCGATCATCTGCGTCTTGGCCGCCATGTCGCCGCGCTCGATGCGCTTCGCGAGGTAGACCTCCTGGTCGGCGGTGAGCAGCGGGACCTTTCCGATCTCGCGCAAATAGAGCCGCAACGAGTCGAGCGACGGCTCGACGCTGAGGTCGAGTTTCGGGCCCTTCTCTTCTTCAGGTGCGGGGAGCTGCTCGTGCGGTGGATGCTTGTGCGTCTCGCCTTCGAGAAGCTCGACCCCATGGTCGATCAAGTAGGTGTAGAAGTCTTCGACTTGCTCTTTGGTCAGCTCGACGTCGTCGAGCCCTGCCGCGATCTCGTCATATGTGAGAACGCCCTTCTCGAGACCTTCCTGAACGAGCTTCTGAAGCTCTTCGACCTCAGGAAGGGAGATTTCGACGGTGAGCAACGGCGGCTTACCTCCCGGCTCTGCGTGGTGGACGGGGACTCGATCTGCCTGCTACACGCAAAAGAGCCGGACACTCGCTCCGTTCCGGCTCACCCTCTCGCCCGGCGGATATTACAGAGTTGAAACGAGTTCGCTAGATGCGAATTTCTCCGACGCGCTCGTTGCGAGAATTGACGAGCGGTAAAACGCTTAACTCGTTTAGGTCGAGGCCGAGCCGACCGCAGAACTCGGCGGCTGCAGGGGCAAGCGCGCGACCGTTTCCGTCCGCGGCTTTGAGCGCGACGCCGATTCCGTGACCTGCCGCACAAAGCAGGCCCTCGGCGCCGCCCTTCGCAATCCAGCCCGGCAACGCGCGCATCAGCCGCGTGTCCGTCGCAAGCGGGCCGCGGATCAACTCGGGATACGTACGCATCGCGTCGGCGATCCCGCCGGCTCCCTCGAGCTGCTCGAACCTTGAGAACGCGTGCGCCATCCGCTCGAGCGGGAGGGCGAACGTGACCACGCCGCAGCCGTCGACTCCCGTCGGGATCTCGTCCGCCGATACCTCCGCCGCCTCGGCGTGAGCCGCGAGCATCGCGTCCTGCACCGGATGCCCGGCGAGGGGGTAGCCGTTGCTCGTCCAGCCGTGCGCACGGCAGAGCGCCAGCATGCCCGCGTGCTTGCCCGAGCAGTTGTGATTCAGCGGCGAGGGCGGGCTTCCCTCGGAGCCGCACTCCAGCTCGTCGACCGAGGCGGGCGCCTTCTCCAGCAACGCACGCACTGCAGCCAGCTGCGCCTCGTCGGCGAGGTGCGACGCCGACGCGATCGCAAGGTCCCGTGCGTCGAGGTCGTCACGCGCGCGCGCGACGGGCAGCGCCTGCAGCGGCTTCGACGACGAGCGCATGAAGGCGACGAGGCGCGGGTCGCCCGCCTCGGCGATGACGGCACCGTCCTGCACGGCGACGGCCTGCACGCGATGCACCGCCTCGACGATGCCCCCTCGGTACACGGATACCCTGATCTCGTCGATGCAGGGGACACTAAGTGCCTGAGCTACCCGAGATGGAGGCGTGGCGCCGCCAGCTGAACGACCCCGTGTCGGCGTTCCCGATCGTGAAGGCCGGCCCGGCGCACGTCGCGACGCTGAAGACGTTCGACCCGCCGCTCTCCGCGCTCGAGGGCCGGCGCCTGGCGGGGGCGGAGCGACGCGCCAAGCGGCTGCTGTTCCCGACCGAGGACGGTGAGCTCGTCGTGCTCGTCCACTTGATGACGGCGGGCCGGCTGAAGTATCTCCAGTTCGGCGACAAGGGGCCCAAGACGCCGGCGTTCCAGCTCGTCTTCGAAGGAGGTTCGCGCCTCGTCCTGACGGAGGCCGGAGCGAAGAAGCGCGCCGGCGTGTGGCTGCTGACGCCGGAGGAGGCCGACGAGGAGCTCGCGCACGTCGGGCCGGAGGCGCTCGGCCTCGGCGCGGAGCGTCTCGCGGCGATCTGCGCCGACGAGTCGCGCCGGCTGCACTCGATGCTGCGCGATCAGCGCGTGATCGCCGGTATCGGGCGCGCGTGGGCGAACGAGATCCTCCACCACGCGCAGCTCTCGCCCTACGAGCTGACCCGCGACATCGAGCCGGAACAGGTGGAACGGCTCGCAGGCGCGATCGATTCGGAGCTGACGCGAGGGCTCGAGCTACGCGAGCGCGGCGCGAACGACAAGAAGACGTACCGCGTGCACAACCATCTCGGAGAGCCGTGCTACGTCTGCGGGACGCCGATCGCGCGCGTCGACTTCGAAGAGCACACGATCTACTACTGCCCGACGTGCCAGACAGGCGGACGTGTCCTCAAGGACCGACGGCTGTCACGGCTGTTGCGCTAGCGCGGCCTCTACGAGCTCAGCCGCCTCGCTCACTCGCCGGACCTCGTCCGGCGGCAGACGTCCGAGCAGCGTCGCCAGGTTCTCGACGCGGCGCTCGCGGCCGCGCTGCATCACGCGCCGCCCCTTCGCCGTGGCGTGCAGCCGGTGCACGCGGCCGTCGTCCGCGTCGCGCACGCGGCGCACGAGACCGGCCGACTCGAGACCCTGCACGATCCGCGTCATCGTCGGCGGCCTCACCTGTTCGGCCGCCGCCAGCTCGCCGAGCGTTCGCGGCCCGCCGAAGACCAGCACAGAGAGCGCCGACAGCTGCGCCGGCGGCACGCCGGTCGCAGGGTCTTCGCGCCGAACGTGCCGCAACGCGTGGATCGCTGCCGAGTGGAAGCGATCGGCAGCCTCGATTGACAAGCGCGTCGCGATTTAGTTAGCATAGCTAAGTATGTCGGACATCCTCCAGGCCGTCTACCGCGGCGATCGTGACGAGGCCGAGCGGCTCGCG
Organism: Gaiellaceae bacterium; assembly: GCA_035262005.1. Lineage (GTDB taxonomy): Bacteria > Actinomycetota > Thermoleophilia > Gaiellales > Gaiellaceae > 3-1-20CM-4-69-9. The sequence continues at coordinate 5,323 of DATFTK010000185.1, forward strand.
GCTCAGCAGGACCTCGACGTCTTCGAGGCGTCGGCGCTGGGCGACACCGAGCGGGTGCGCGAACTCGTCGCTTCGGACCCCGAGCTCGCGAACGCATGGGCCGAAGACGGGTTCCAGCCGCTCGGGCTGGCGAGCTTCTTCGGGCACGAGGACACCGCACGCGCGCTCGTCGAGCGCGGCGCCGAGGTGAACTCACCATCGCGGAACCCGATGAAGGTGATGCCCCTGCACAGCGCCGCGGCGGCACAGGACCCGGACGTCCGCTACTCGATCGCCAAGCTCCTGCTCGAAGCCGGCGCAGACCCGAACGCGCGCCAGCAAGACGACTACACGCCGCTGATGGCTGCCGACCAGCACGGCGACGTCCGCCTGCGCGAACTTCTCGTCGCGCACGGCGCGAATCAAGAACGCGCCTAGCGGTTCTCCTCCCACGCGTCGAGCAGACCCTCGACGTGGCGGCGCTGCTCGTCCGTGAACGGCACGTCGGCGAGCAGGCGGCGCACTTCCGACGGGTCGTCGTTCTCGATCGCCGCTTCCAGATGCTCGCGCGTCGTCGTCGGCTGCTGCAGCTGGCGGCGGAGCCAACGTAGGAGACTGACCTGCGCGGAGCGCGTCACTGCGGCAGCTTGATCGCCAGCGTGTCGCCGTCGAGGTCGACGGAGCCGCCGAGCGCACGAACGACCCGCACGGCGACCGCGGCGCCGAGGTCGCGCAGCTCCTCGCCGAGAACCACGGGTGCAGACGATGCCGTCACCGGCGAGAGCGTGAGCGTCGCGCCGTCGACATGGAGCGTGACCTCCTCGAGCCCACCGTGACGAAGCGCCGCCTGGGCGAGCGCCGAGATACCACGCTCGGTCGCGTCGGGGTCGACGTGGACTTCACCACCTGCCCCGCTGACGCGAACGCGCTCCTCGCCGAGCTGCGCCGCGGCGGACTCGGCAAGGCCGAACGTGTCGACCGGCTGCCGGCTCGGCTCGTAGCGCCCGCCTTCGATCCGCGTCGCGGTGCTGAGCTCGTCGAGCAGCTCCGCGAGCTGACGCGACGCGGCGTCGATCATCTCCATGTAGCGCTGCTTCGGCTCGCCGAGGTCGCCCATCCGAACCATCGTCTGCGCGAAGCCGTGGATCGTCGCAAGCGGCGTACGCAGATCGTGGGCGGCGAGCGAGACGAGCTGAGGGAAGCTGGAATCCGTTTCGGCCACGAGGCTGCGTGACACTAACCTGTCTCCATGCCCGAGTCGCGCCCGTTCCTCGACGATCTGCAGGCTTCGACGCCCGAGGTCGGCCTCGGCCTGTCGCGCGCAGGCGTGCAGGGCGTGGAGAAGGCGATCCGCCTGCGCTGGGGTGGCGCCGAGAAGCTGATCTCTGCCCAGATCGATTGCAGCGTCGACCTCGACCCGCGCCAGAAGGGCGTCCACATGTCGCGCTTTCCGGAGGTGTTCGAGGAGGCAATCGACGAGGTCGTGCTCGAGGAAGCGTTCCTCGTCGAGGAGCTCGCGGAGCACATCGCGCGCCGGATCGTCGCGCGGCAGGCTGCCGGCCGCGCGGAGGTCAGCATCAGAGCGCGCTATCCGCTCGCCCGGCGAACGCCGGTGACGGGACTGGCGACGCAGGAGATGATCGCGCTGATCGGGATCGCCGCTGCAGCTGACGCCGGAGTCAGGAGGATCGTGGGCGTCGAGGCAACCGGGATCAACGCTTGTCCTTGCGCACAGGGGCTCGTGCGCGGCGCGGCCTCCGAGCGCTTGTTCGACGCGGGGTTCGGCGGCGACGACGTCGAGCGGATCCTCGCGCTCGTCCCGCTCGCGACGCACAACCAGCGTGGCCGTGGCACGTTGTACGTCGGAACCGAGCGGTCAGTGAATGCGGAGCAGCTCGCGCGCATCGTCGAGGGCTCGATGAGCTCGCCGATCTACGAGCTGCTCAAGCGGCCGGACGAGCTGTTCGTCGTCGAGCACGCGCATCTGCAGCCGCGGTTCGTCGAGGACTCGGTGCGGATCGCGCTGCAGTCGGTGCTGGAGCGCTACACGGAGCTCGACGACACGGACTTCCTGTTCGCGCGGCAACTGAACTTCGAGACGATCCACTCGCACGACGTCGTCGCAGAGAGGTACGGAACGGTCGGCGAGCTCCGGCGCGAGCTCGCATCAGGCGCGACCGCCGCGCGCCACACCACTCTCGGGGACTGGCTTGGCGGGTCGTCTGAAGCGGAAGCGGCTCTCGGTCCCTGACAGGAGCCGCGCGATGTTCGCGCGGTGCAATACGACGACGCTGACTGCGGCGGCGCTCGCGAACACGAGCACGGGCCACGGTTCGTCGAGCAGCGCGGCGGCGATCGGGAGCGAGAGCGCTGCGAGGATCGACGCGAGCGACGCGTAGCGGAAAAGCAGGAAGACGACGATCCAGACCGCGGCGCCGATGCCTCCGACGAGCGGCGCAACGCCGAGGAATGCGCCGCCGGTCGTCGCGACGATCTTCCCACCGCGTTGCCACTTCAGGAACATCGGCCGCCAGTGCCCGAGCATCGCCGCCCCGCCCGCGAGCACGCCCGCGAGGTCAGAGACGACGAGCGAGCCGACGAATGCGGGTACGAACCCCTTCGCCGTGTCGAGCACGACCACGGGTAGTCCCAGGCGCCAGCCGTAGACGCGCCACACGTTCGTGCCGCCGATGTTGCCGCTGCCCTGCTTGCGGATGTCCTCGTGCTTGAAGAGCCGAACGAGCCAGTAGCCCCACGGCATCGAGCCGAGCACGTACCCGGCGGCGACGACGAGCACCGTCGTCACGCGAGCTCCTTCGACATGAACACCGCGCGCTCGAAGAACCCGGCGGAGCGGTAGAGACGTCGGGCCACGTCGTTTCGACCCCAAACGTTGAGGTCGATTCCGCGTAGACCTGCAGCGCGCGCGTCATCCTCGATGAGCTCGAGCGCCTTCCTGCCGAGGCCGCGGCCGCGAAACGGCTCGTCGATGAACAGGTCGTAGACGTACGCGCGGCCGGGCCCGCGAGGTGCCCACCACACGTGGCCCACGCGAGCGCCGCCGCCGTTCTCGAGCTGAGCAATGCGGTGTTCTGGCTTCGCCGCTCCGTCCGGGAAGAGCGACGCATGGTCGGCAGTCGCCTTGTCCTCGGCCTCCGCCGGTGTCATCCCCGCCTCCTCGACGAGGCTCCGGACGTACTCGCGGCGCTGCGCTGCGAGGAACTGAGCGAACTCGTCCTCCCGCAGCGGCCGCAGCCGAATGTCCACGGTTACTTCTGAATCTGGTACTTCGACACCCAGTCGTTGATCGTCGACCAGTCGAGGTTGTCGAAGAACGCTTCGATGTACGACGCGCGGTCGGTCCGGTAGTCGAGGAAGTAGGCGTGCTCGTAGACGTCGAGCGCGACCAGCGGCGTCGCGTTCCAGATCGGGAACGTGTTCTGCGCGTCGCCGACGTAGTTGAAGAGCCGCCCCTCGTCCCAGTCGTATGCCGTCCACGCCCAGCCGCGGCCGGCCATCCCGGTCGCCTTGAGGTCGGTGCGCCAGTTCTGGAAGGAGCCGAAGTCGCGCTCGATCAGGTCGCCGATCAGTCCCTCCGGGTCCCCGCCGCCCCCGCCGAGGTGCTCGAAGTAGATCTCGTGGTTCTTGATCCCGCCGATTGCGAACGTGAGATCGAGCTTCAGCGCGCGGATCTCGGAGTACACCTGGTTCGCGGTCTCGGTGTCGACGCCGTCGAGCCTCTGGAGGATCTCGTTCCGCTTGTTGACGTAGCCCTCGTACAGCTTGTAGTGGGACTCGATCGTCGCCCGGGAGATCCCGTCGAGCTCGTAGAGCTCCGGCCTCAGCTCGCGCGGCGCGATTTCCTCGAACCTGAAGGCAAGCGTGGCCATGGCTCGGGAGCATATCCTCGCCGTACCCTGAAGAAAGGAGCCGACCGATGGCCTTCGAGGTCCCGCCTCTGCCGTACGACTACAGCGCGCTCGAGCCGCACATCGACGAGCAGACGATGCGCATCCACCACGACAAGCACCACCAGGCGTACGTCGACAACGCGAACAAAGCGTTGGAGGGAACCGAGTGGGCCGACCGGTCGGTCGAGGACATCCTCGCCGACCTCGAGATCATCCCCGAGGACAAGCGCGCCGCCGTCCGGAACAACGTCGGCGGCCACGCAAACCATTCGTTCTTCTGGGAGATCATGGGGCCGAACGGCGGCGGCGAGCCGTCAGGCGCGCTCGCGGATGCGATCGACTCGGTCTTCGGCGGCATCGACGCGCTCAAGAGCGCCGTGAACGACGGCGGCGTCAAGCGGTTCGGCTCCGGCTGGACGTGGCTCGTCCACGACGGCACCGGGCTGTCCGTCTATTCGACCGCGAACCAGGACTCCCCGATCATTCAGAGCGACACGCCGCTGCTCGGCATCGACGTCTGGGAGCATTCGTACTACCTCAAGTACCAGAACCGGCGCCCCGACTACCTCGCGGCATGGTGGAACGTCGTCAACTGGGACGCCGTTCAGCAGCGCTTCGAGGCGATCAGGCCGTGAGGCGGCCGGGGGAGCCGAAGCTCCCCCGCAAGCTCACCGTTTGACGACCGGCTGGGTGCCGCTCCAGCTGTCGAGATAGCCGCCGCCCATCTCGGTGGCGGGCATGAAGACCCGGATCGACCAGCGGCCGCGTGGAACGATCCGCTTGACGGCCTTCACCGAGATCACCCGGCCGGACTTCGGGCCGAGCGTCAGCGCGCGGATGTTCACCCACGTCTTGGCGAGGGTGTAGCGCTGGAGGTAGGCCGTCTTGCCGGCGAACGACGTGCCGGCGGTGACGTAGAAGTGGAAGTAGCCGGACTTCGACGCGAACGGCAGCTTGATCATCGGCTGGACCTGCACGGTGACCGAGCTCTCCGACTTTCCGGGCCACTGTGCCTGGTAGGTCGTGTTCACCTGGGGCGTGACCGTGTACGAGAACGCGCCGCCGGTGGTCGTCTGCAGCGTCGCGACAACCTGCTTCGTCGTTTGCCCGAACGGCAACTGGACGAGCGTCACCGTCACACCCGCCTTCTTGTTCGACACCGCTCCCGACAACGTGACCGTGCCGCCGTACTTCACGACCGGCGCCGAGGCAACGAGGGAGATCTGTGGCGGCGCGCCCTTCACCACGACGCTGCCCGTCAGCGACGGGTGCAGGCTGTCGTGATAGCGGAACGTGCCACCGCTGTGGAACGGGTGCGTCCACGACTTCCCGGGCCCGAGGATCGGGGACGCGTAGGTCCCGTTGTTGGCGACGACCTGGTGGTTGATCGTGTCGTTGTTCGTCCACGTCACCGAGTCGTCCTGGTTGATGTTGACGGTCTTCGGCGTGAAGCCGGCGCTCTTGATCGAGACCGTCACGGTCGCCGACGACGCTGGGGCGGCCAGCACGAGAGCGAGCGCCGCAACGACCGGAAGTATGACCCTGCGCATCTGCGGAACCCCCTTGATCAACCTGATTATCGGGGTCTTTCCCTGCCTGTGACGTATCCGACGCCTCGTCCTCGTTAAAGGTTCGTAAGCGTTCCGTCATGGGTTGCCGCTCAACCATGCGGAGAAACAAGAAAGAGCGGCGGTCCTCTTGGCCTTCGGTTCTGTCGGATCAGCGCTCCGTCATCGTCTGACCGATTAGTCGGGGGTTAGCGCCGCGTAGAAGGGTCTGGGCGGGCAAAGCGAGCGACCCCAACCAGGAGGGAGCGAGATGAAGACAGTAGTTGCCGTGCTGCTCACGGCTTTGGTCACGTCGTCTGGCGCCTACGCGGTGGAGCGGGCGGTGACACCGGCGCAGTTCACCGCGCTCAAGCGCCAGGTCCAGACGCTCCAGAAGCGGCAAAACCTCGTGCTCGGCTACATCGGAACCTGCCTCAGCCAATGGAAGCCGCTCACGCAGTTCACGAACTACCTGGCGCTCGACGAAAAGAGCCAGCAGCAGTTCGAGACGTCGGGTCTCGATCTGACCGGCCAGGGCGACCAGGCATCGTTCTACGCGCCGACCGCCGCGCAGGACTGCACCTTGCAAGGCGGTCGCAATCTGGCCCAGGTGTTCAACCGGCGAACGCTCCTCGGCCGGGCAGGACCGCAGGCACGCAAGCACTAGAACGGGCATGACGCTCGGAGCGCGCCCTGGCGGCAGCCAGGGCGCGCTCCTTGTAAGCGTTTTGTGCTGCAATCCGCCAGACGTGGAAATGCGTAGAGATCCAGAGGAAATGGGCGTCTATGCGTTGCCTTCGGCTCTGCCCCTCGAGGGCAAGAAAAAGCCGGCTCCCAGGGAGCCGTTCGTCGACGACCCGTCGATCAGCGACGGCGAGCTCATCCGCCGTGTTGCCGGGCGGGACGCGAACGCGTTCGAGGCCCTGTACCGCCGTTACGCCCGCCCGGTTTTCGGCCTCGCCCTTCGCCGCCTCGGAGACCGCATGACGGCGGAGGACGCCGTCCAGGAGACCTTCGCGGCGATCTGGCGCTCGGCGCGGACCTACAAGCCCGAGCGCGGCGCCGGTGCACCGTGGCTCTACGCGGTCGCGCGGAACGCGATCGTCGACCGCAGCCGCGGACGGAGCGAGCCGCCGGGCGAAGGTCCCGAGCTACCGTCCGACGAGCCGACGCCTGCGGAGCGCGCCGAGACGTCGTACACGGCGTGGCGCGTGCATCGCGCGCTCGAGAGCCTGGGGCCGAACGAGCGCGAGGTGATCGAGCTCGCGTACTACGGCGGCCTGTCGCAAAGCGAGGTAGCCGGCTACCTGAACATCCCGCTCGGTACCGTCAAGACGCGCACGCGCGCCGGCCTGGGCCACCTCGCAGACCTGCTTGAAGGAGAGCTCGAGTGAAGCACCCCGATTTCGACGATCTGATCGCCGCGGACCTCCCGCCCGAGGAGCGGGCGCGGCTCTACCGGACGCACGAGCTGCTCGTGCAGGCCGGCCCGCCGCCGGAGCTCTCCCCCGAGATGGACGCTGTCCCCTGGCCCGACGACGCCCTGCAACCGCTCTTCGGGCGCAAGCGCAAGCCCCGAAGCGCCCGGCGCGTGCTGCTGCTTGCCGCTGCGCTCGCGACCTCGCTCGTCGTCGGCCTCCTGCTCGGCAAGGCCACGAGCTCGAGCGACACCGCCACGTCGCTGAAGGCGCGCGAGACGGTTCAGCTCCGGGGAACGGCACTCGCGCACGAAGCGTTCGCGACGCTGAAGCTCGGCAAGGTGGACGAGGCCGGGAACTGGCCGATGGTGCTGCACATCACGGGACTGCCGAAACTCTCCAGAGGCGGGTACTACGCGCTCTATCTGACGAAGGGCGGACGACCACTCGTCTCGTGCGGGACGATCAACGTCGACGGCGCGACGTCGGTGCGGCTCTCCGCGGCCTACGCGCTCGAGCACTTCGACAAGAACGGCTGGGTCATCGTCCGGCAGACGCCGGCCAACCACTTCCAGCCGAACCAGATCGTCCTCAAGGCTGTCTGAGCCCCGCTTTAGGGGGCGATGCGTCCGCGCTCGACGAACGCGGCGTGGGTGACCGGCATCAGCCGCTCGAGGAACGACTCCGCGGCGTCTGCGTACTGGCGGATCTCGTACTGTGCAGCCTCGTGATTGCGGAGCGAGCAGAAGTGCATGAGGCTCCGCGGATTGCAGCTCCAGAAGTACTTCGTGTAGGTGGAGAGCGGCAGGACTGCGCGGGCCACCTCCTTGGCGACACCCTGCTCCAGCATCCGCTCGTAGGCCTGGAACGCCCGCGTCGCGTTGCCCTCGATCTCGCGACGGGCCGCGTCGCGCGTGTCGTCGTCGACCGGCTCGAAGGAATAGGCACCGGGCTTGCCGACCTGCGTGCGCACGAAGTCGGGCACGTAGAACTCAGGCTCCATCTTCGAGTAGCGCCCGCTCCATTCGTTGTACGAGTGCCCCGCGCGATGGCGATGGTGCTCTCGGACGACGAAGAGCGGCGCCTTGACGATAAAGCGGAAGTAGCCGTGCTCGAAGGGTGACCCGTGCCCCTCACGCATGAGAAACCGGATCAGGCCCTGGTCGCGCTCCGTCATCTCGTCGGACACCTGGTTGAACGAAACGCGAGCGCCGTTGACCACCGCGAGATCCGAGGCGAGCGCGCCATCGAGTGCGACGAAGCCGTGATCGAGAACGGGGATCGTGTTCTCGGTTAACTGTTCAGGCATGACGGCCACCGGGCAATCGAGTGTAACGGGGGTAGAGGTCGGTACCTCGGGCTGGAGCTACCCGGCGTGGAAGCCGGGCTTCTATCCGGCCGGCACGGACTCAAAGGAGTTCCTCGCCTACTACGCAGGGCGGTTCTCGACGGTCGAGCTCAACACGACCGGCTACCGGCTACCGGCCGAAGAGCAGTTCGCGAGCTGGGCGGAGCAGACGCCGCCCGGGTTCACGTTCGCGCCGAAACTTGCGGGCAACCGGCCGCGGATCGTCGCCGAGTTCGGCGCCCGCGTACGGCTGCTCGGCGACCGGCTCGGACCGACGCGCGTCTCGCTCAAGAGCGCGCGCGACGAAGGGATGCTCGAGCTCATTCTCGGCTCGCTCGACCCGGGCACGCAGGTGGCGTTCGACCTCGAGCACGACAGCTGGGACGGGATCGAGCCCCGGCTTGCGGCCGCGGGCACGGTCCGCGTCAACGACCTCGACCACGACGCCCCCTTCCGCTACGTCCGCTTCCGCGACCCGCCGTATTCGGACGACCAGCTGCAGGACTGGGCCGCACGGCTACGCGCGGTGAGAGAGCCCGTGTATGCGTACTTCAGGCACGAGGACGAGCCGACTGCGCCGCGCTACGCCGAGCGGCTGCTCCACCTGCTCGCTCAGTGAACGCGGCACTTCTTGTCGCCCAGCGAGTCCTCCAACGCGTTGTGCTGCTGCTCGTACGCAACGTCGGCGGAGTTGTTGCGGTCGTAGTTGTGCAGGCCGTTGACGACGATGCTGACGTCGGGGGTCACGCCCGGCCCGACGGCAGTGAGCCGGTACTTCGCGCCGGTCCCGGGGCCGCGTGACGTGAACGGGTAGAAGCCGTAACAGAAGACGCCCGTGGGTCGGTGCGCGAGGAAGGCGTTCTCCCGCCGCCAGCCCTGCCCGTACGGCGAGCCGAACGTATCGACGTAGATGTTGCGCCCGTAGTCGTCGAGCGGTGAGCCGGCTTTCGTCGCGGTGAAGCCGTAGACCGGTTGTCCCGCGTATGTCAGGCGGCCGAAGAGATGCTGATAGCGGCCGGCGTACACCCAGTCGGTCCACGCCTCGAGCTTCGCGGTGTCGCCCGTCCAGTGCGAGAGATGGAGCTCGTTCGCACCGAGCAGCCCCGCCGGACGTCCGCCGAAGTTCGGCAAGGTCCGGCGCCAGGCCTGCACGGCCCAGTAGGACCCGTCCGGTGCCTGGCACCCGGTGACGAAGAACGCGAGCTTCGGCCCCGGGTACGGCCGGCACGAGCTGCCCGCACTCGACCAACTCCGCCCGGAGTAGTCCTTCCGGAACTGCACCTGCGGGATACTCGGGTTCGGGTACCGCGCATTGACGGCGCCCGAAGCGACGACGCGGTGGAAACTCCCGTGCGCGCTGTACGTCACGAGCGCCTGGCCGCGTGCGTTGACGGTCAACCGGATCCCGCTCGCGCCGCGGTCGATCAGCTGCGAGGCGGACGCGGCGGCGGGCAGGAAGAGCAAAGCGGAGAGAGCGACGGCGAAGCTCCTCACTCTTCCTAGATTCGACCCCAACTCTAAGAAAGTTGTTAGGCCATCCCTCGAACGAGGGACGCCAGACCGGATCGCGGCTACCCTCCGAGCCGCCGATGCGCCCCCTCGCCGTCGCCGTGCTGATCTTGACGCTGGCTCCGCCGGCAGCGACCGCGGGCGAACGGGTCGACGTGAACGCCGCCGGCGTCAAGCTCGCAGTCAATGCACGAGGAACGGCCTTGGTCACGTACCGCGCTCGTGGCCGGACGGTCCACCTACTGGCCTGGGGCGCCGTCAACGCCCTGCCGCCGAGCCAGAGCGTCGGGCAGGTTCATTTCCACTTCGACTGGAGCGGCGGGTGGAAGTCTCAGCACCGCCTCGTGTGGAAGACCTTCAAGAACCGGTGCGCGAAGTACGACGGCCCGCCCCTCGTCTACGTGGTTGCGGCCTGCAAAGCCCCGGATGGCTCCTCCTGGGCGCTTCAGGCCTGGCAGCCGTATCTGCCGCACCGCGGATATCCGCCGTGGCTGGCACGGCAGACGCAGTGGGAGCTGCACGTCTCGCACTGGACGGGTCCGCTCGCCCAGCTCGAGGTGCACACCGACTGGGCATTCAACGGCCAGGCACACGACCTCTTCGGCCGGCTGACCTACGCCGGAAACCCGGTCTACGGCTTCGGCATCGGCAAGGACGGCGCGCCGAACGACCGGTACGGCCGCAGCCTGTACATCGACACGCTGGACTCAGCCTACGGCGCGGGATGGAAACGGGAAACGTCGATCTCCTTCCGCAGAGGGAGCGGCGCCTTCTGTTACAGCTTCTGGCCGACCCACGACAAGACGCTGCCGGGATATCCGAACAACCCGCGCCCGGCCGGCAACGGCAAGCGCTACCGAATCACCGTCGAGGGGCCCGGCGTGACGCCGGACGTGCAATGGGAGGGTGCGGGCCTCCACGACTACAACCCGAACAGCAGCGCCGACCGCGAGTACGAAGCGCGGATGGACGCGCTGTTCATGCAGTTCCTCGGGCAGGACAAGTTCTGCCCGACGCAGCGTTAGAAGCGCGCGACCGCCCCGAGGTGCCGCTCGTAGGCGCCTGACTCGACGATCTCCGATATCTGCGCGACGGCGAAACGCAGCTCCTCGTCGCTGTTGTAGTAGTGCGGCCCGAGACGAAGCCCCGCGTCGGGGCGGAAGTCACACAGGATCTGCCGCTCGGCAAGCTCCTTGTGCACCGCTTCGAATTCAGGAGTGCGCACGGTCACGGTGCCGCCTCGGCGGCTGGGATCGCGCGGGCTGCCGACGTCGAAGCCGGCTTCGTCGAGCAGGTCGATCAAGAACTGCGTCTGCCGCAGCGAGTTCTCGCGGATCCGATCGACGCCGATCTCCTCGATCAGGTCGTACCCGGCGGTTGCGGCGTACAGCGCGGGCACGTTCGGCGTGCCGGTGAGGAACCGCGCGGCTCCCTGCGCATACTCGAGCTCCGGCTCGAAGCCGAACGGGCGCGCGTGGGCCTGCCAGCCGATGAAGGTCGGCTCCAGCACCTCCGCCAGATCCGGCCGCACGTAGAGCCAGCCGTTGCCCGGCCCCCCGCACAGCCACTTCACGCTGCCGCCGACGGCGAAGTCGACGTTCAGCGCCGTCACGTCGAGCGGGACGATCCCGGCCGACTGGTACGCATCGAGGAGGACGTGTGCGCCGAACTCGTGCGCGCGCCGCACGATCGCCTCGACGTGCTGGATCTCCGCCGTCTTGAACAGGACGTGCGTGATCGGGACCAGCAGTGTGCGCTCGTCGATCGCCTCGAGGATCGCGCGATCGTCGGGCACGACGACCACCTCGAGTTCCGGCTGCGCCTGGTACAGGTAGCGGACGCTCGGGAAGTTCCCCTCCTCGTACACGACCCGGTTGCGGTGCGGGTCGACCGGGCGGAAGCACGAGACGACGATCGCCTCCGCGACGGCGACGTTCTGGTGCATCACCGTCGAGCCGGCCGGCGCGCCGATGATGCGGCCGATCTGGTCGCCGACGGTGAGCGGCATCTCCCACCAGCCCTCGGCCCAGGCGCGGATCCCGCGCTCGCGCCACGTGCGGGCGTACTCCACGACGCGCTCCTCGGCGGTGGCCGGCATGGCGCCGAGCGAATGGTTGATCAGGTACGTCGCGTGTTCCAGGATCGGGAACCGATCCCGGTAGACGGTCAGATCCATCTCGAGGAGCCTATGGGGTCTGGCCCCCGGCAGTTCGAGCCGGAGCGCTCGACGCAAGGCTGGGGTCAGACCCTTCGGGGTCAGACCCCCTAACTCAGGCTGCGCTCGGCCGGTCCGACGTAACGGGCCGACGGACGGAACAGGCGTCCGGTTCGCTTCTGCTCGAGGATGTGCGCCGACCAGCCGGCGACGCGAGAGCACGCGAACATCGCCGGGACGAGCGGCGGCGGGATTTCGGCGACGTCGAGGACGATCGCCGAGTAGTACTCGACGTTCGTCGCGAGCACGCGGTCGGGCGAGCGCTCTTGAAGCGCCTTGAGCGCGACCTCCTCGAGCTGCTCCGCGACCTCGATGTTCGGCGCGCCGAGCTCCTTGGCCGTCCGCTTCAGCAGGCGGGAGCGCGGATCCTCGGCGCGGTAGACCCGATGGCCGAAGCCCATGATCCGCTTCCCGGCTCCGAGCGAGTCGCGCACCCACTTGTCGGGATCGCCCGTCGCCTGCACCTCCTCGAGCATCGGCTTCACGTATGCCGGCGCGCCGCCGTGCAGTGGGCCCGATAGTGCGCCCACCGCCGATGACAGCGCCGCGCCGCAGTCGGCGCCCGTCGAGGCAACGACGCGGGCTGTGAACGTCGAGGCGTTCAGGCCGTGCTCCGCGGTGCAGATCCAGTAGGTGTCGATCGCCTTCGCCGCCCGCGGATCCGCCTCGCCGCGCCAGCGCAGCAGGAACTTCTCCGCGGCGGTCTTGCCCTTGGCCACGATGTCGTCCGGGACGGCATCCGTATGGCCATCGGCGACGCGCGCCGAGCGGGCGACGATCGCCATCATCTCCGCAGAAAGCCGTCCGAGATCCTCGCGCGCCTGATCGTCGGAGATCTCGTTCAGCTTGCCGAGCTTCCACTCACCCGAGAGGCGAGCGGTCTCGGCCTGCAGATCGGAAGGCGCATTGCCCGTCAGCTTCGCGGGCTCGTACGGCTCCGGATCGGGCATCTTCGAATTGATGTCGTCGTCGACCAGCAGGCCCCACACGTTCTCGTATGGATAGTGGCCGACGAGGTTCTCGATGTCGATGCCGCGATAGCGCAACGAACCGCCTTCGCGGTCGGGCTCGGCGATCTCCGTCTCAACGGCGACGACGCCTTCGAGGCCCGGCTTGAAGTCGTTGTTGCTGCTCATCTCGCTTCCTCCAAATCGATCTCCCGGCCGACCGACCGCAAACGCGCAGCCGCCAGCACCAGAGCTGCGGCGGCGGCGTCCTGGACGGCAACGCCGACTGACTTATACAGGGTGATCTGATCCCTGGCGCTGCGCCCCGGCTTGGTGCCTGCCACCAGCTCGCCGAGCTCCACGACCTCGGGCGCGCCGTCGCGGAACTCCGCTGCGCCCGCCGGCGGCGGCGCGAGCGTCGAGCCCCGGTATTCGACCGCGACGACCGCGGCGTCGCGGACGATCGCCGGATCGACCTCGCCGCTCCCGTCCGGATTGGCACCGACGGAGTTGACGTGTGTTCCCGGGTGGAGCCAGTCGCGCATGACGATCGGCCCGCTCGCATGCGTCGTGGCCGCGACGACGTCGGCACCGCGCACCGCTTCCTCGAACGACTCCGCCGCGGTTGCCCCGATCTCTTCGGCCGTTGCGGCTGCACGCTCGGGATTGCGCGACGCGATCCGTATCTCGTCGAAGTCCCGAACACGCCGCAGTGCATCGGCGTGCGTCCGAGCCTGGACACCCGCGCCCAGAATCGCGAGCACCCTGGAATCCTCGCGCGCGAGCAAACGCGTCGCGAGCGCGGACCCGGCGGCCGTGCGCGTCGCCGTGATGTACGTCCCATCCATCAGCGCGATCGGGCTGCCGTTCGTCGGATCGAACACGCCGATGAGCGCCTGATGGGTGTGGCGGTCGGTGTTCTGCGGGAACAGCGTGACGAGCTTGCACGCGAGCCCGGCCGACGGAAGATAGGACGGCATCGCACCGAGCAGCCCACCGCGCTCCGCGAACGCCGCGATACGTGGAGGCATCGACGCCTCCCCCTCGCTGAGCTCGCGGTGTGCATCCGCGAGCGCATCGATCAGTGCGTCGAGGTCGAGGAGCTCCTCCACCTCCTGTTGCGAGAGGACGATCACGACAGACGTTTGAGCAGGCCGAGCGCCTGCTGGTTCCAGGGGACGCGGTGTGTGACGCCCGCGCCGCCGACACGTTCGCGGTTGGCGAGGTACCAGTCGTAGGTCTCGATCAGCGCGTCCTCGTTCGACAGGCGCGGCTGCCAGCCGAGGATGCGCTGCGCGCGCGACGTGTCGACGAACGAGTCCTTGTGCGCCGTCTTGTAGTGCCACTCCGCGAGCGGCGACACGCGCAGCAGCTCGAGCGTGCGCAGTGCAGCTTCCGCAGGTTTCACCGGCACGGGTTGCAGCCGCGAGGACGAGCCTGCATGGTCGATCAGCGCCTGCAGGTCGCTGCGAACGGTGCCGAACTGCGTCGCGCCGACGTTGAACGTCTCACGGGCGGCCTCTGGGACATTCGCCGCTCGCACGATCGCGTCGACGAGGTCCTCGACCGCAAGCAGCTGGTAGCGGTTGTGGCCCTTGCCGAGGACGTAGATGCGCCGCCCTTCCCGGATCCAGTCGAACAGGATCTCGAAGACCCCGAGCCGCTCGGGCCCAATGAACGTCTTCGGCCGAACGATCGTCGTGTCGACGGCGGCGACGCGGCAGAGCGCTTCGGCGTCGATCTTCGACTCGCCGTACCAGCCGACACCGACGAGCGAGTCGTCCTCCTCGATCGGGTGCTTCTCCGGGACGCCGTAGACCGCAGTCGAGGAGATGAAGACGACGCGCCGGACGTCTGCGTCGCGCGCCTCCTGCAGGACGTGCTCCGTCCCGGTGACGTTGACGGACCGGATCGACTCCCGGGACGCCTGGATCGGGAGCGCTGCGGCCGCGTGCACGACCACGTCGGCGCCGGCGACCAGCTCCCGCACGCGGTCACGGTCGCGGATGTCGCCGCGCAACTCCTGCACGGACCGCTCGAGCTCGATGTCGTCGAGCGGCACCACGTCGAGCGTGCGCACGTCGTCCCCGTCGGCGAGCAGCCGCCGGGCGAGGTGCAGGCCGAGGAAGCCCGCGCCGCCGGAGATTGCCCAGAGCACTAGGTCGGAGGCTTGGCGTTGACGAGGAAGGCGGCCACGAGCAGCACGATCATGCCCACCATGCTCTCACCGGCGAGGCTCGCGCGGAGGCGCGGCACCGTTCCGTCGCGCGCGACGACGGGCACGGCGCGAAGCTTGTGCAGCCCGCCCCAGGCGAACGCAAGCGCGACGAGCCCGATCTTCACGAGCAGAATCTGGCCGTAACCGGTGGTCCAGAGGTCGCTCAGCTGCGGCAGGCGCAGGATCGCCAGATAGATCCCGGCGAGGAGGAGGACGCCGACGCACACGGTGGCGAGCCGCGAGAACGCGAGCAGTGCCGGGCGCCGCAGCTCGGGTAGCAGCGGCCACACCACCGCGGTGAGCTGCACGAGCCCGCCGATCCAGAGACACGCCGCCGAGAGGTGGGCCCAGTCGGCCAGCTCGGACTTCCACGAGGAACCCACGTCCGCGGCCGAGTGCCCCGAGAGCGACAGGCCGGAGACGAAGGCGAGCGAGACGAGAAACGCAGGCCAGAGGAACACGTCCCGGTCGCTCAGCCACGCCAGGAAGACCAACGCTCCGACCACGGCGAACCCGAGCGTCATAGCGATGAACGCCGAACCGAAGCGGGTACGCGCGATCGGGCTCAAGTCGCCGTAGAGCAGACGGCCGAAGGGGAGCTGCAGCGCGTCCTCCGCACGCAGCAGAAACGCCGCGATGCCGATGTTCAGCGTGGCGAACACCCCGATCCCTGCGATCGCGAAGAAGCGGTCCGGCAGGCGTCGGCGCGCGACGAGCAGCCGGAAGCCGAGCCCGCCGACGACCAGGGCGAGCGAGAGGAAGTAGAGCCAGCGCACGACGTCCTCCGTTCGCGTCGGTCCCGACGCACCGAATGCCTGGGTCGGCGCGGGCGCCTTAGCGCGGACGCCGAAGGTGAACACTCCAGACACGACGTGGCCGTCGCCCGAGAGCGCGTGCCAGCGGATCGTGTATCCGCCACGGCGTAGCTTGGGCAGCGACCCGATGATCTCTCGTCCGGCGACGCGGATGTGCGGAACGGGAAGCTCCCTACTCGTCGAGTAGAGACGGATCGCGTACGGCAGCCGCTCGATGTACTGGTCGAAGCCCAGCGTGACCGTGCGCGGGGATATCGCCAGACGCTGCTCGAACCCGGGTGACGTGTGCTCGAGCGTCGCGTGTGCGAGCGCCTGCCCCGGCAGCGCGAGAGCGGCGAAAGCGCCAATCAGGAGCGCCCGCCTCATCGATGCGGGGCTCCCGCGAGCGGCGAAATGTGCCCGAAGACCGGCGCGACGTCGCGGTCGCAGTAGAGGATGACTGCGAGGACGACGAACGTGAGCGCGAACCCGGTTGCAGCGACGCTCGACCGGGGCCGCACGGCTCGTGCAATCGGAAACACCGACGCGGCGACGAGCGTCCAGCCCAGCACATGGTGCAGGAACGCCGAGCGCATGAAGAGCCATGCGTTCTGCTCGTGCACGAGGAACGCGACGCCCGAGCCGAGGAACGCAGCCGCCATGGCGAGGCTCCACGCGCTCGAGTGCAGCTTCCCGCGCACGCGTGCGAGCTCGACGGCGCCCGCAAACATCATCAGCTCGGCCCAGGCACCGTGCGCGAGCATGTGGATCGTGGAGTTGGTGTAGAAGGTCATCACCGGCCACATCAGGACTCCGAGCGCGAACGCCAGGCCGGGCCAGAGATACGCGCGCCAGGCGCGACGGGTCCAGACCTCCGAGCCGACGAACACCTCGGCCAGCAGGCACAGCCCGAGCAAGAGCACGCCGGTCGCGAACAGCCAGTGGACGTGCTCAGCGGGAGGTTGCACGGGCCTCACCCATGTCCTCGAGCAACCCGGGGACGATCGCGAAGTAGAAGAAGAGCCCCACGGCGATCACGAGCAACGGCGGCTCGACGAACAGCCACCAGAAGCCCTGTCCGTGCGGGTGCAGGAGCGTGATGCGGTACGGCTGGACAATCGCCCAGATCGCGCCGGCGAGGGCGGTCAACGGCCCCAGCGCCGTAATGAAGCGGGCGCGGGCGGTTCGGTGTCGTGGTAGTTCGAGTTCAGAGACGAGCTCTGCGTTCACAGCAGCCTCCAGCAGTCGAGTGAAGCGAGGTGAAGTTGCTCAGGCCGCGAGCGGCGGCGGGCGAACTTCGAACGCGAGCCCGAAGAGACTGCGTGGAGTGATCAGGTCGGCGAGCGCAGCGCGCGGAACCGGCACCGCTGCGGGTGCGTGGGACGCGCGGAGAGCCGTCTCGTGTGCGTGCGTCTCGTACTCCCCGAGCCACTGCTCGACGGCGCGGTAGACCACCGCGACGACGACGGAGAGAACGGCGAAGACGGGCAGGGCGCCGGTGTGCAGCCACGGCGCGAGCAAGGGCCAGCGGCCGGTCGAGATCCCCTCGGCGTCCGTCTGTACGAGGTAGATCAGCGACGTCGCGAGGAAGGAGCAGAGCCACAGCTTCGGCGAGAGCTCGATGCGCACCGTTGGGCGGCAGCGCGCACCGTGAGTCTGGAGCAGACGCGTCGCCTTGACGAAGCGCCAGGCAAGCCGCGCGAGCATCAACGCGAGGCCGACCTTCACGACGACGAGCAGGATCGGGTAGTAGTCGGCGCCCGAGTAACTCGATGCCCCGACGTGGCGGCCGAAGTCGAGGCGATGCGACAGGCTCCGGCCGAGAAGCTCCGCACACAGGGCCAGGAAGATCAACGCAACACGCGCCAGAGCCTTCTGATGCCGCCGTGCTCGCTCCATGCCCCGTCTAAAAGTGTGCTCTCACCAACGCATGCAGGTCAAACCCGAACTGCCCGGGGTCTGACCCCGCAGGGGTCTGACCCCAGCGGTTCAGGCGGGCTCGTCGGGCGAAAGGCTGGGGTCAGGCCCCCTTCGGGGCCAGACCCCACAGGAGCCGGAGCGTAAGCCCACGCGAAGCCTGCGCGCGCCGCACGGAACGGGCAAAGCCGCCCAGCAGGTCAAACCCGAACTGCTGGGGTCAAGGCCCCTTCGGGGGGCCAGACCCCGTCGAGAACTAACGCGCGGCGTCGGATCCGACCACCGTCACCATCCACTCGTCGGCGCACTGGTCCTCGAAGGCGAGGAGGAAGACACGCTGGTACGTGCCGAGGTGGAGGGCGCCGTCTGTGAAGGGGATCTGTTCGGTACGCGGGCCGAGGAGGAGCGACACCAGACGCTCGCGTTCGCCCGCCTCGAGCGGAACGAGACGCTCGAGCAGGCATTCGAGGTCGGAGAAGAACCCCGTCTCTCGCTCCTGCACCCGGATCAGCGACGGATCGCCGTTCGGCGAGACGAATGCGATGCCGCTGCCGCCTGAGGCCGCCACCTCCCGCTGCACGTCGTTCGTGATGTCGAGGATGGTCAGGTTCGGCAGCGCTGCAGCGATCGAGAGGGGGATCTCGACCGACGTCATTGCGCCGCCACCTCACGCGGCAGGCGGAAGTGCACGTCCTCGCGGGCGACGGTGATCTGCTCGACCTCCCCGTAGCCGAGCCCGGCGAGCCGCGCGATGGTGTCCTCGACCAGCTGCTCCGGCGTCGAGGCCCCGGCGGTGAGGCCCACGACCTCGTGACGGGCGACGTCTGCCGGGAGCTCGCTCTCGCCGTCGATCAGGAGCGCGTCGGCGCCGGCGATGCGCGCGACCTCGACGAGCCGCTGGGCGTTGGAGCTGGTCTGCGAGCCGATCACGAGGATGAGCGTGGCCTCGTCCGCAAGGCGCTTGACGGCGTCCTGGCGGTTCTGGGTCGCGTAGCAGATGTCATCAGCGGCAGGCCGCCGGAGCGTACCGAACCGCTGCTCCAAGGCATCGACCGTCGCACGAACGTCGTCGAGCGAAAGCGTCGTCTGGCTGATCACCGCGACCGGCTTTCCCTCGGAATCGAGGTTTGCGGCCTCCTCGGGCGACTCGACGACGACCGTCGCCTCCGGACGCTCGCCGCGCGTCCCGATCACCTCGACGTGGTCGGCGTGCCCGACCAGCGCGACGAGATGGCCGCTGTCGGCGTAGCGGCGCGCTTCCGCGTGGACCTTGGAGACGAGCGGGCAGACCGCGTCGACCACGCGCAGGCCCCGGCGCTCGCAGTTCTCGCGCACCGCCGGTGCGACGCCGTGCGCCGACAGGACGCAGATCTCACCGGCGGGCACGTCCTCCTCGTCGTCCACGAAGACGGCGCCGAGCCGCTCGAGCCGCCGCACGACGTTGTCGTTGTGGACGATCTGGTGGCGGACGTAGATCGGCGGCCCGTGTTCGGCCAGGAGCCGTTCGACGATCTCGATCGCGCGGTCGACCCCGGCACAGAAGGAGCGCGGTGCGGCCAGCAACACGCGCTTCATGCAAGCGCCGCCAGGCTCTTCAAGGCGCGTCTGGCGCCGCCGAGGGCGCGCAGCGTAATGACCGGCTCCCGCGCGAAGCCGCGCAAAAAGCCGACCGGATCGACGCGCCCGTCGGCAGTCGCGCCGCGCGCAACTCCACCGAGGCGGCGTGAAGGCGTGTCGCTCACCGCACGCAGGCAGCCGACGAGCCGGCCGCTACGCGCGAGCGGGCCGGACTCCATGTCGACGGCCTCGGCGCCGGTCTGCGCGTGGAGGCGCGCGCGCTCGGCCGGGTCGTCGACGATCCGCGACGCGCCGAGGATCGTGCCGGTGCGCGCAGTCGCAGCGCCGAGCGGCGCACCTTCCCACAACACCGCGCCGGACTCGTCGACGACGCGCGTGGCGTCGATGACCGTCCCCAACGGGAGATCCGGGGCCAGCGCGCCGGCGATGCCGAACGAGACGAGCCGCCCCTCGGGCAGGCCGCGTGACGCGCCGAGCCCGACCAGCGCCGTACGGCCGAGGCGGCGCGCGATGCGCTCCTCGACCGTCATCGCACAGGCGAACGTCAGCCCGTCAGCGTCCAAGCCATGCTCCGGGCGCTCTCCTTGAGGGAACCCGCCGCCTCGTACGCCGCCGAGGGCTCGAAGCCGGAGTGGATCCCGCAGTGCTCGCAGCGCGGGTCGTTGCCGGGGCCGTACTCCTCCCATTCGATCCCCTCGAGCAGCGCGTCGTAGGTCGGGAAGATCCCGTCGGTCAACAGATAGCACGGGCCCTTCCAGCCGTACGGATTTCGCGTGATCGAGCCCCACGGCGCGCACTTGAGCTTGCGCTCGCCCGTGAGGAACTCCTGGTAGATCGGGCT
>DATFTK010000186.1:0-10176 GCA_035262005.1 Gaiellaceae bacterium
GGTCGCCATCCCGGCCGTGAAGTAGCCGTCCTGCAGGTCGCGCGAGTCGATGTTGCTCCCGTACTGCTTCAGAATCGACTGGAACAGCCCGATGCCCTTGTCGCGCTTCCACGCCGGCGAGGCCGGATCCTTTCCGAAGACGATCGAGATCGAGCGGTTCGCCGCGTTCTGCGGGACAATCGACATCAGCGCAGACGCTGACGAGACGTCGTTGACGAAGATCTGCGGCTTCCAGCCGAGACGTGACACGGCGTTGAACGCCTGCAAGGAGAACTTCCCGAACGCGAAGATCATGAAGACGTTCGCCTTGCTCGCCTTCAACTGCGTCACCTGCGGCTGGACGTCGGCGACGGTCGGATCGTAGGCGACCTTGGCGACGATCGACCCAACCTTCTTGCCGAGACCGCGCCGCAGTCCGCCGTACAGGTCGCGGCCGTAGTCGTCGTCCTGGTAGAGCACTGCGATCTTCGGGTTCTTGATGTGCTTGACGACGTACTGCCCGTAGATCGCACCCTCCTCGGAATACGGCGGGATGTAGCCGATCGTCCACGGGTACTGCTTGTAGTCGCGGCCGAACGTCGTCGCTCCCGACGAGACGAACAGCTGCGGCACCTTCGCGTCGTTCAACAGCTTGCGCACCGCGAGGTTGTTGCTCGTGCCGAGCGACGAGAACATCGCGAACACCTGCTCCTGCTGGACGAGCCGGATCGTGTTGTTCACCGCTCGGCCCGGGTCGTAGCCGTCGTCGAGGTACGTGAACTTCAGCTTGCGCCCGAAGATGCCGCCCTTGGCGTTGACGTAGTCGAAGTACGCGTCGATGCCGCGCGCGACGTTGCCGGCGATCGCAGCTTCGCCGCTGAGCGGCACGCTCGAGCCGATCTCGATCTGGGTCGAGCTGACGCCGGGCGTCGCCAGTGGGCGTGCCCCCGCCGCAGTCGTCACGACTGCAGCGGCCAGCACGCAGAGGAGAAGCGCTCTCACCACGGAGCTACGACTTACTGTACAGCCGTGTTGTTAGCGGGCCGAAGAGCCTGCGCAACGCGCCGCCGACCCCTGTCGGGAGCAGGATCAGCACGACGATCAGCACCGCACCGAAGATCACGTCCGGCATGCCGGGCCGCTGCGCATTGAGGTTCACGTGCGGGAGGTGGTTGATCCAGCTCGTCACGTCGTCGGCACGGTTCTGCAGGATGTAGATCGCCGCGGCGCCGATGATCAGCCCGACGAAGGAATCGACGCCGCCGAGCGCGAGCGCCGCGACGAGATAGACCGAGAGCACGACCGGGAACACGTCCGGGTTCATGTAGGCGCGCGCGATCGCGTACAACGAGCCTGCAACGCCGGCGTAAAACGCCGAGAGCCCGAACGCGAGCGTCTTGTAGCGCGCGAGGCTGATGCCCGAAGAGATCGCGGCGATCTCGCTGTCACGGATCGCCTTCAGCGTGCGGCCGGGCTTGCCGCGGACGAAGAGCCACGCCACGACGAGCAGAACGAAGGCGATGCCCCAGGTCAGGTAGTAGATCCAGTCGTTCGGGCTCGCCGAGAGGCCGAACGGCGTCTGCAGCAACCCGAGCAACTTGCCGCTCGTGCCGCCGAGCAACTGGTCGAACTTGAGCGGGATCTGCCGGAAGGACACGGCGATGCCGAACGTGACGAGCGCGAGGTAGAGACCCGACA
The DNA here is from genome assembly GCA_035262005.1 of Gaiellaceae bacterium. Lineage (GTDB taxonomy): Bacteria > Actinomycetota > Thermoleophilia > Gaiellales > Gaiellaceae > 3-1-20CM-4-69-9. Next base: position 1,678 of record DATFTK010000186.1, read on the forward strand.
AGCGCAGGGCCGGGATGCCGACAAGGAGCCCGGCGACTCCGGCGACGACCCCCGCGATCGGGATCGTCCAGACGTCCCGCATGTGGTGGCCGTAGACGCCGTTCACGGTCAGGACGGCGGTCGTGTAGCCGCCGACGGCCATGAACGCTCCGTGCCCGAGGGAGATCTGGCCGCTGTAGCCGGTGAGAATGGAGAGCCCGAGGAGCGCGATGAAGTACATGCCGACGGTCGCGAGCTCGTAGGCGGTAAAGCTCGAGACGAAGCTCGGCACGACGGCGATGAGGGCCGCCAGCGCGACGAGGCCGAGAACGTCGAGCGAGAACTTGAGCTTCACACGCGGCGCACCGCGACTCGGCCGAACAGTCCGTTCGGCTTGACGACGAGCACCAGCAGGATGACGAGCAACGCAACTGGGAGCTTCAAGACGTCGCCGACGAAGCCGACGTAGCGCCCGACGAGCGTGATGCCGACCCCGAGCAGCAAGCCGCCGACGACCGCGCCGATCGGACTGTCGAGACCACCCAGCACTGCGGCCGCGAATGCGTAGAGCAGGATCACCTGCATCATGTTCGGGTCGAGGAAGAGGATCGGCGCGACCATCATCCCGGCGACGGCGCCGAGAACCGCGGCCAGCCCCCAGCCGAACGCAAGCATCCAGCCGACGCGGACGCCCACGAGCTCCGACGATTCGCGATTGAGCGCCGCCGCGCGCAGGCCGAGCCCGAGCTTCGTGAAGCGGAAGAAGAGCGCGAGCAGCGCGACGAGGACGAACGAGACGACGACGATGCCGATGTCCTGCACGCTGATCGGGACGCCGCCGACGTCGATCGTGCGGGTCGAGAACGGGCCGCGAAACGGTCGGTTCCCTCCGCCCCAGATCACGCTCATCAACCCGTTCAGAAGGAGGGCAAGCCCGAGCGTGACGATCACGATCGTGATCACCGGCCCGTTCTCGACGGGTCGGATGATCGTGCGCTCGATCGCGATGCCGCCGACGAAGGCGATCGCGAGCACGATCGGGAACGCGGCCCAGAACGACAAGCCGTTGTTCATCAGCGACCAGCAGATGAACGTCGTGAACGTCGCCATCTCCCCCTGCGCGAAGTTGATCGCACGCGTCGACCGATAGATGATCACGAGCGCGAGCGCGAGCCCCGCGAACACCGCGCCCTGACGGACGCCGGCAGCAATCTGCTGCGCGAACTCGGTCCAGGTGAACGCCGCGACCACCATCAGTAACCGAGGTACGACCGTCGCACCGACTCGTTTTCGCGCAGCTCCTCGCTCGGCCCCGACACGACGACGTGCCCGACCTCGAGCACGTACGCGCGTGCGGCGTGCGCAAGCGCGAGCGCGGCATTCTGCTCGACGACGAGCACCGCAGTGCCGTCCTGCGCGATCATCCGCTCGAGACGGCCGAAGATCTCCTTGACCAGCATCGGCGCGAGGCCGAGCGAGGGCTCGTCGAGCAGGACGAGCTTCGGCCGCGCCATCATCGCACGGCCGAGCGCGAGCATCTGCTGCTCCCCGCCCGAAAGCGTCCCGGCCTGCTGGTTCTTGCGCTCCTCGAGCCGCGGGAAGTACTCGAACACGTGCTGCGCGTCCTCCTTGACGCTGCCGCGCCGCGTGTACGCGCCGAGGCGGAGGTTCTCCCACACGGAGAGCTCGCTGAAAGTGCCGCGACCCTCCGGGACATGCGCGATGCCGGCGCGTGCGGCGGCGTCGGGACGGCGCGGCAGCTTCGATCCGTCGAAGACGATGTCGCCGGTACGTCGCACCGTGCCGGAGACCGCGCGCAGTGTCGTGGTCTTGCCGGCGCCGTTCGCGCCGAGCACGGCCACCAGCTCGCCCCGTCCGACCTCGAGAGAGATCTCGTGCAGCACCTTCACCGGCCCGTAGCGCGCCTCGACTCCATCCAGCTGCAGCAGCGCGCTCACGCGTCCGCTCCAAGGTACGCCTCGATCACCTGTTTGTTCCCGCGGACCGCCGCCGGCGTTCCCTCCGCGATCTTGCGCCCGAAGTCGAGGACATGCACACGGTCGGCCACGCTCATGACGAGCCCCATGTGGTGCTCGACCAGCAGCACGGTCAGCTCGTAGTCCGCGCGCATCTGCTTGATGAACGTGCCGAGCTCCTCGACTTCCTCGTGGCTGAGACCACCCGCGGGCTCGTCGAGCAAGAGCAGCCGTGGCGCCGATGCGAGCGCCCGCGCGAGCTCGACGCGCTTCTGCGTGCCGTACGGCAGCTCCGACGCATTGCGGTATCGCAGCGAGTGGAGCTGGACGTAGAAGAGGACGTCCTCGGGGGACTGCTCCCCGTGCCGCGCGTCCCCGCCGACGCGCACGTTGTCGAGCACCGACATGCCGCGGAAGAGCTCGACGTTCTGGAACGTGCGGGCGATGCCGCGCATGACGACGCTGCTCGGCGGGACGCCCAAGAGGCTCTGACCGTCGAAGCGGACCTCCCCCTCGTCAGGCGTGTACAGACGCGTGATGACGTTGAACGCCGTCGTCTTGCCCGCGCCGTTGGGGCCGATCAGGCCGACGACCTCGCCCGCGTCGGCCGTGAAGGAGACCCCGTCGAGCGCAACGATCCCGCCGAAGCGCTTCGTCACGTTTTCGACTTCGAGCAGGGCCACGGCGGGGATAGCCTAAGACGATGCATCAGACGGCAGAAAAGTTGCAGCAGCGGCTCCACGACCTCGGCCTCGATGTCGAGATCCGCGAGCTGTCGGACTCGACGCGAACGGCGCAGGAGGCGGCGGACGCCGTCGGCGCCGAGCTCGGCCAGATCGTCAAGTCGTTGGTCTTCATGGACGGCGACGGTGCACTGCTCTGCCTCTGCGCCGGCGACCGGCGCGTCGACACCGCAAAGCTCGGCGAGCGCGTGCGCCAGGCAAAGCCCGACGAGGTGCGCGAGGCGACCGGCTTCGCGGTGGGCGGCGTGCCTCCGCTCGGCCACGACGAGCCCGTCAAGACGGTCGTGGACGAGTCGCTGCGGCGCTTCGAGACGCTGTGGTGCGCCGGTGGGACCCCCCACGCGGTCTTCCCCGTCGAGACGGAGCAGCTCCTCGCCGTCCTGACGGACGCCGACCTGCGTGACGTTACGTCCCGCTAACACTCTCCACATCTCCGGCTGCCACTCTGGTCGCCGTTCAATCCGACCGAGAAAGGAACACGTTGAGGAAACGTCACATTCTGGGCGCGGTCGCTGTTGCCACCGCGCTCGGCGCTCAGAGCGCCGGCGCCGCAGGCGATCCCGTCGCGACGGTGAAGGCCGACCTCGCGAAGCTTCAGGCGGACGTCGCGCGCGCACGCGCGACGATCGTGCCGGACGCGCAGAAGCTCGCGGCCGACGCAGCCGCGGCGAAGGGGTCCACGAAGGCACAGGCAGCGGCGGCCGTGAAGCCGGATGTCGCACAGCTTCGCAGCGATCTGAAAGCCGCACGGATGCAACTGGCGGCCGACCGCGCGCAGCTGAAGAGCGATCGCGCGGCGCTGAAAGGCGTCACTGGAGCACGGAAGCAACTGCTGCCCGTCGTGAAGTCGACGCACGCCGCAGTGAAGACCGACAAGGCTGCGATCAGGAGCGCGCTGATGCAGGCGCGGCAGGCGGTCGAGGATCTTCGGGCGTCGTTCAAGAAGTAGCGCAAGGTTCGCGGCTCTCGCGGGTCTACCTCGATGAGGGGGCGCGCCTCGCGGTTGTCGACCTGCTAGGAAGTCACAATCGCGGCGCCCCCTCTTAGTCCGAAAGGCCGCGCGTTGCGCGGCCTTTCGGAGTCTTGGGGCTCAGGCTGTCCCGCCTCCGGCGCTCTTGGTGGTCGAGGGTCGCTACGTCACAGGCGCACGGCACGCGAAGTTTTCGCAGACGTAAACCGCAGGGCGACCGTCGACGTAGTCCTTCCCACGCAGCAGCGGCACTTGGTCGCTCGGCCCGAACGCGACGACGGTGTTCGGCTCGAAGCCGGCCAGCTCTCGACGCGCAACAGCCGAATCGGGCGCACCGATCACGGCGATCTCGCGTGGCGGCGAGAAGTGAAGGTCGAGGGCGGACAGCGCGTGTCCGAACGCGGACGGGGCGTGGGCAAGCTGTGGGGCGACGAAACGGAAGACGTCGACCGCGCGATGTGCGAGCTCGTCGTCGCCCCACAGCCGCGCGAGCCGGAGCAGCACGTAGGCGAGCATTGAGTTTCCCGAGGGCGTGGGATTGTCGTCGAACTCCTTCTTGCGGCTCACCAGGCGCTCGCCGTCGACGGGCGTCATGAAGAAGCCGCCGTGTTCCTCGTCGCCGAACAGCTCGACCGCGAGCTCTGCAAGCCGGCGAGACTCCTGCAGCCAGCGCAGCTCGCCGGTCGCGACGTGCAGCTCGTACAGCCCGTGGGCGACGTTGGCGTAGTCGTCGAGGACGCCGGCGTTCCGCGCGTCGCCGGCGCGCCAGGTGCGGACGAGGCGGCCCTGGGGCGTCGACAGCGGGCCGAGGAGGAACTCGCCGCAGGAGTGGGCCGCGTCGACGAGATCGTCACGCTCGAGCCTCCATCCCGCCTCGGCGAGCGCCGCGACTGCAAGACCGTTCCACGAAGCGACGACCTTGTCGTCGCGCAGCGGCTGCGGGCGCTGCTGCCGCTCGGCGAGCAGACGCTCGCGCGTCGCCTCGTCCAGCTCGCCACGCAGGACAAAGCGGCCGTCCTCGAACGGCTGCAGCAGCTCGTGCGGGACGTCGTCGTCCTTCGCCCACGTGTACGTCAGCCCCTCGACGCCGTCGGTGTCGGCGTCCTGCGCCGAGGCGAAGCCACCGCCAGACAGGCGAAGCTCCCGCAGGAGGTAGTCGCAGCTCTGCTCGACGACCTCCCGGTAGCGCGCGCTCCCGGTGACGAGCCAGCCATGGAGGTACGCCGGGACGAGCAGCGCGTTGTCGTACAGCATCTTCTCGAAGTGCGGGATCAACCACTCGCGGTCGACGGAGTAGCGGTGGAACCCGCCGCCGACGAGGTCGTACATCCCGCCGAGCGCCATCGAGTCGAGCGTCTTCGTCACGAGCTCGAGCTCCTCGCGCCGGAGCAGGAACTCCAACGTCGACGCCGGCGGGAACTTCGGGGAACCGCCGAACCCGCCCCACACCGGATCGAAGCTGCGGCGCAGACCGCGCACTGCGTCCGCCAGCAATGACGGCGCCAGAGGCTCGCGCGACGGCTGCGCGGCCTGGCGCAGGTGCTCGGTGATCGTGCTCGCGTCGCGCTCGATGTCCCCGCGCCGTTCCTGCCAGGCATCCGCGACAGCGCGCAGGAGCTGCTTGAAGCTCGGCAAGCCGTGACGGGGCTCGGGCGGGAAGTATGTCCCGCCGAAGAACGGCTCGCCGGCGGGTGTGAGGAAGACGGTCATCGGCCACCCGCCCTGGCCGGTGAGCGAGACGACGGCGTCCATGTAGATCGAGTCGACGTCGGGGCGCTCCTCGCGGTCGACCTTGATGCAGACGAAGTGCTCGTTCATCAGCGCCGCCGTCGCGTCGTCCTCGAAGGACTCGTGCTCCATCACGTGGCACCAGTGACAGGCCGCGTACCCGACTGACAGGAGGATCGGCCTGTCATCCTCCCGCGCGCGGCCGAGCGCCTCGTCGCCCCACGGGTACCAGTCCACGGGATTCTCCGCGTGCTGCAGCAGGTAAGGGCTGGTTTCCTGCGCCAGGCGGTTCACCCGCATACTCTGCCCAGTGAGCTCGCTCCCAAGCGGCACAGTCACATTCCTGTTCACGGACATCGAGGGGTCGACGGCCCTCCTCCGCGAGCTCGGCGACCGCTACGCGGACGTGCTGGCTCAGGAGCGGAGCATCCTGCGCGAGCGCCTGACGGAAGCGGGCGGCCAGGAGATCGACACACAGGGCGACGCGTTCTTCTTCTCGTTCACGCGCGCGCGTGACGCGGTCGCCGGCGCCGTCGCCGCGCAGCGTGCCCTTGCAGAGCACGGCTGGCCCGACGGCGTCGACGTGAAGGTGCGGATGGGACTGCACACGGGCGAGCCCTCCGTCGGCGACGAAGGGTACGTCGGCCTGGACGTCGTCCGCGCCGCGCGCATCTGCTCCGCGGGTCACGGCGGGCAGATCCTGCTCTCCGAGACCACACGCGCGCTGCTCGGCGGCACACTCCCGGACGGAGCAGCACTGAACGACCTCGGCCTGCAGACCCTGAAGGACGTCGGCGAAGAGCGCGTCTACCAGCTCTCGATCGACGGCCGAGACGACTTCGCGCCGCTAAAGGCCGAGCGCACGCTGCGCCCGAGCAAGGCCGACATCCTGGGCGACGACTTCGAGCAGCGCGTCGAGGCGTTCGTCCGGCGCTCGATCAACGACTCCTTCGCGTCGGGGAAGCCGCAGGAGAAGGCGAAGGGCTTCTGGTCGCGCTTCAGCCGCCGCGGCTGAGTCAGCGAGTCGTCGCGATCGTCGCGCGGTACTCCGCCGTCGAGGCCCCTCGCTCAGGCAAGTAGACGTCGAGGTAGACGAACGTGCCGCGCCGCAGCCGGTTGCGGAACGCGACCGCTTCCGGCTGGGTGTCGGTATAGCTGCTGCTGCCGAGCAAGTGCTGCCGCCGCGCGGCGCCGGTGACGAGCACCGACGATGTCGTCGAGTTCCACAGCTCGACGTCTGCAGCGGCGGAGACGGTGACCTGGATCGCGACGCGCCGCCCGGGCGGCACCCACACGCGGTAGACGTCTTCGGGATCTTCCATGGCGTCGAGACGCGCGCTCACGCTCGCGCGCGTCCGGCCGGGCGCAGTGAGTGGCGCCTCGGCGTTGCGGAAGAGGCGCCCGGGAACGACCTGGTCGACGTCGTCGTTCGGCTCCTCCGGATCGATCGCAGGCGCGGGGTCGGCGAGCGCAGCCGGGACGTCCAGCAAGCCCCAGCCCGTTGCTTCGTCGAAGCCCGGCTCGCCGATGTCCCTTGCCGACCACCGCAACAGGTCGAAGAGCTGCGTCACGTCGAGCTCCGGCCGCCTCGTCCAGACCCAGGCGGCCGCGCCGGAGACGAGCGGCGCCGAGAAGCTCGTGCCGTCGCCGGCTGTATAGCCCGAGCCGTCGAGCCAGGTCGGCACCGCCACCGGGATGTTCTCCCCAGGGGCCGCCAGATCGACGGCCGGCGACCTGTTCGAGAACGAGGAGGGCCTGTTCTGGTCGTCTGTCGCCCCGACCGTCAGCACGTGCGGCAGGACCGCCGGGGAGTGCGCTGCGTTGCCCTCGAGGAAGTCGTTGCCGCCGGCCGCGACGAGCAGCGAGCCGGTGCCGAACGCGACGTCGACCTCGTCGGCGAGCAAGCGGTCGTAGCCGTCGAAGCCGAAGCTCATGTTGATGACGCTCGACCCCTCGTCGAGCGCGCGATCGATGCCCTCGATGACGTCGCTCACGAACATCGGGCCGGTATCCCACTCGGAGAGCCGAGCCTGGGGATAGATGCCGGCGAGGCCGACGCCGTTCTCGGGAGCGGCCAGAACGGAGCTGACAGCCGTGCCGTGCGCCTCGTCCTCCGCGCCGGTCGTCGACTGCGCGTTCAGGAGCGTCGTGTTCGGCCGGCCCGCGAACTCGGGGTGGCCGACGTCGAGCCCCGTGTCGATGACGGTCACGTTCTTGCCGGGCCCCGGCGGCGTGACCTGGTCGGCGCCGACGGCGCCCCGCCACCATTCCAGCTCGGCGAACGGCTCGGCGTTCGCGCGCTGCGGCGAGAGCTCGCGATCCGCCTCGATCGCGAGCGGCCGCAGACCGAGCGCGACGCGCTGGGCGCGTCCCGTGCGCAGCCGCCAGATTCCGAGCCGGCGGGAGACGAGCTCCGCCCCGGGCACCTGCACGCCGCGCGGAACCTGCACGACCGCGTACGGGTGGCCGCGTAATGCCATCAGGTCGACGATGCCGGGCGTCCTCGGCGCGACGCCGATCTTCGCTGCCTGGGCAGGCGAAGCAATGGCGAGCGCGACCAGCGCCGCGGACAAGACCCCGAGCTGCCGCATCGGCCGGAAACTAGTCAGACGCCCGGCCGGCGGCTACCCCCTTTTGCGCAGCCAGCGAGCGCCCTCCACGGCCCCCGCCACGGTCGTGGCGATTCCGAACGCGACGAGCAGCGCGTAGAGCGGATGGTTCTCGAACAGGCGCCCGCCGAGGTAGCCGAGGAGCGCGCCGTAGACGGCCCAGAGGACTGCTGCGATGAGGATGAACGGAACGAAACGCATCAGCCAGCGCATGTGCACGAGCCCGGCCGTGAACGTCGTCGCCGTCCTGCCGCCCGGGACGAAGCGCGCCACGATCAGCACATAGCTGCCCCGGTCCGAGAGAAAGCCCTTGGCCCAGGCGAGGCGTTGCTGCGCACGCTCGCCGCTGAAGAAGCGATCGACGACGGGCTGCCCGACCCAGCGGCCGAGCGCGTACGTCGTGTTGTCGCCGACGAACGCGCCCGCCGCACCGACCGCGATCACAGCCGGAAGCGACAGGTTCCCGCGCGCCGCCTGGATCCCACACACGATCA
>DATFTK010000187.1:0-3479 GCA_035262005.1 Gaiellaceae bacterium
CGAGCTGCTGCACCGGCTGCGCGACGAGTTCCAGCAGGAGCTGAACAAGCCGCCGTTCTTCGACGAGCCGTGGGAGACCGTCGCTGACGACGTGGAGGACACCATCGCGAACGGGGTCGCGCTGATCGCGGAGGAAGACGACGCACCGGTCGGCTACGCGCTGGCGTCGGTCGTCCCGCAAACGCCGATCCGTGGTCACCTCTACGACCTGTACGTGCACGCCGACGTCCGCGGCCGCGGTGTCGGACGGGAGCTGATCGCCGCGACGGCGGACCGGTTGCGCCAGCGCGGCGCCACGCATCTGTCGCTCGACGTCGCGCTCACGAACGACTCCGCGCGCCGGCTGTACGAGCGCCTCGGGTTCCGCCCGTACGACCTGCTGATGGCGGCGGCAATCGACGATCTCGAGCGGCAGCTCGCGGTTCCCGCGCAGGCGCCCTCGTTCGCGTCGACGCACGTGCAGACGGACGACGTCGAAGGCGTACGACGCGCTGTTGTGCAGTTCATGCCGCGCGTCGGGCACACCGAATGGTCGGAGGTCTCGGAGGTACACAACGGCTGGGTGACGGTCACGGACGAGCTCTCCGACCGCGACCGAAGCATCCAGCGCCGGCTCGGCGCCGAGCTGTCCGAGCGGATGGGGGTTCCCGTCGTCGCGCTTGCAGTCGAGGAGGGCGCGGTCGTGCGTTTCTTCCTGTTCGATCGCGGCCGGATGGTCGACGAGTACCTCTCCGTGCCGACCTACTACGGCGACCTCAGGAAGGCGGACGAGCTCTCGCTCGCTGCCAACGCCACGCTGGTGGCACGCCTCACCGGCGCCGACCCTGCGAGCGTCCGCGCAGTCGTGCGCACGGCTTCCACGACCGCAGAGCTTCCGCCTGCGCGCGAGCTGCTCGAACAGATCGCGGCGGTCATGAACCTCGAGGCTAGGATCGAACGGTGATCACGCTCTACGACGCCGACCGGTGTCCGTACTGCGCGCGTGTGCGCATCGCGCTCGCGGAGAAGGGAGTCGAGTACGAGACCGTCGTGATCGACCTCGACGACCGGCCGTCCTGGATCTACGAAAAGAACCCGCTCGGGCGCGTGCCCGTGCTCGAGGAGGATGCGTTCGTGCTGCCGGAGTCGGCGGTGATCGACGAGTACCTGGAGGAGCGGTATCCGGAGCCGCCGCTCTGGCCGGCCGACGCCGCGGAACGGGCGTTGGGCCGGTTGCTCGTCTTCCGATTCGATCAGCTCTCGAAGCCCTACTACGCCCTGCGGCGTGAGCAGGACGGCGCACGTGAGCGGCTCGATGCGGAGCTGGCGAAGCTGAACGCGATCCTCGACGCGCAGCCGTACCTGACCGGGCGCGAGTTCGGCCTCGCCGACATCACGTACGTCCCGTGGATCCTGCGCGCCCGCGACCGGATGAGCGTCGAGCTCGGCAGCTTCGGCGCGCTCGCGAAGTGGCTCGAGCGGCTGTCCGAGCGTCCGGCGATCGCGGCCGAGCTCGACGTCGTCGCCGCTCTTTGACGATTCTCCTGCTCCACGCGCTGCCGCTCGACCAGCGGATGTGGGAGGGGCAGCGCACCGTCCTTTCCGAAGATGCCGTCGCGACGCCTCGCCTCTATGGGCGCGGGCGAACGATGGCGGAGTGGGCGGCGTCGGTCGCCGAGGAGACCGCGGGCGAGCTCACGGTGGTCGGCGCTTCGATGGGAGGCTACTGCGCGCTGGCGCTCGCCCGGCTCGTTCCGGAGCGCGTGCGCGCGCTCATGCTCGTCGGTGCACGGCCGGATGCCGACTCGCCCGAGCGCCGCGCCGGACGCGCCGACACGATCGAGCTGATCCGGCGCGAAGGCGCCGACGGCCTCTGGAACATGATGCTGCCGAAGCTCGTCGCCGACCCGAGTGTGCTCGACAAGTCCCTGCTCTACCGTGACGCGGACGGCCTGATCGAGGCGGTCGAGGCGATCCGGGATCGCCCCGACTCGAGCGAGCTCGCGCGGACGTTTCCGGGGCCGCTCCAGTTCGTGGTCGGCGAGCACGAGGCGTTCGTCACGGCCGGCGAGCTGTTCGAGTTTCCCGTTGTCGAGGTGGCCGGCTCCGGTCATCTCGTGAACATCGAACGGCCCGACGAGTTCAACGCGATCCTGCGAGAGTTCCTCGGCCGTGTCTGACCTGCCGGCAGTCGTCGACGTCGAGTGGCTTCAGCGCGAGCTGGGCGCGGACGACCTGGTCGTCGGTGACGTGCGCGGCCCGAACGCGCATGCACGCGGCCACATCCCCGGCTCACGGCCGCTCGTGCTCGGCTCGCCGCCGCCGATGAGCGACCGTCCTGTCCTCGAGCAGCTCGCGTCAGAGGTCGGGCTGCGGTTGCGACGGCACGGGGTAACGGGCTCGGAGCGGCTCGTGCTCTACGACCGCGGCGACGGCGTCGGCGCGATGCCGGCCGCGCAGATGGCGGAGCTGGCAGGGCATCCGCGCGTCGCGGTGCTGCTCGGCGGGCTCGCGGCGTGGCCCGGCGATCCTGAGGTCGGCCAGGTCGAGCTGCGGCCCGTGAAGACGACGTTCGAGCCCAGCCTCGACGCGGTGCCGACGCGCGAGGAGATCGCAAGCCGCCTCGGCGACCCGACGCTGACGATCCTGGACGTCCGCACGACCGAGGAGTTCACTGGCAAGCGCGGTTACCCATGCGACCCTCGCCAGGGCCGGATCCCCGGCGCGCGCCACGTGCGCGTCGACGACCTGTTCGTCGCGTCCGGCGAGCCGGTGCCGGACGACCACATCCGCGCCCGCATCGGCGACGCGGAGGAGATCGTCGCCTACTGCCACTCGGGCTCACGGTCGGCGCTCGCGACCCTGGCGCTCCGCGCGGCGGGCTACCGCGCACGCAACTACGCCGGCTCGTGGCACGAGTGGTCCCGCCACGACGACCTCCCGATGGAAAAGGGCTAAACGGGCTGACGCTCGCGCGTCAGCCCGGGGGTTAGGTACGCCGCTTCGCGGTGAACGCGAGCGGGCGGAGCCCGCTCGCTCCAGTGGTGCTGGGCGGCTGTTCGCCTCCGTGCGGCGCGCGCAGGCTGCGCGCGCGCGTCGCATCGGTTCGCCTGCGCGTAAGCCGCGCTTTGCGCAGGCTTACGCTCCGGCTTCTCGGGATCCTGACTCGCGCGTTTCAGCGCTGTGCGGCGCGCCGCTGACCGACGCGACGATCGGGATCTACGCGTTCGCGACGGTCGCCGGCTTCGTGAGGTCGTGGGCACCACGGAGCGCAACGGGGCGATCGGCTGGTGGCTCGGCCTGATCCTCGGCTTGATCGCAACCGTGCCGACGCCCTCACCGGTCTCGCCGACTGGCTGACGATCAAGTGGCGCAGCGACCTGTGGTGGACGGCGACGTTCCACCTCAGCGCGATGGTCATGGCGACGGTCTTCTTCGGGCTCGCCGCGATCCTCGGGCGGACCGCGTACACGCACGCGAACGTCAGTGCCGGCGCCTAT
>DATFTK010000188.1:0-4974 GCA_035262005.1 Gaiellaceae bacterium
TCACCGGGCCAATCCTCGGAATACGCCACGATCACGACTCGGCTCATCGTCGTCGCCGAGCGCGGAACTCGGCGAGCCAGGCGAGGCCCCGCAGGCCCAGCCAGAGCGGCGTCAGGACGACGTAGAAGACGACGAGCGCGATGCCGAGCGTCGCCCACCACGTCGCCCAGCGCCACCACGGCACCGGCGGCTTCGGCCTCATGTCTTCGCCTGCGCGGCTGCCTCCGCGCGACGCACCTCGACCGTCCGCAGGATCTGCTGCGCCGTCTCCTCGATCGAGAGCTCCGAAATGTCGATCACGGGACAGCCGAGGCGGCGATGCACGGCCGTGGCCTCTTCGAGCTCGTCGTAGACCTCCGCCAGCTCCGCATAGCGGCGGTTGTTCGCGCCGAGATTGCGCACGCGCGCACGCCGGATGTCCGCCAGGCGGTCGGCGTTGATCGTCAGGCCGACGATCTTCGCGGGATCGAGCTCGTACAGCTCCTTGGGTGGAGAAATCCCCTTCACGATCGGCACGTTCGCGACTTTGTGGCCCAGATACCCGAGATAGATCGAGAGCGGCGTCTTCGAGGTCCGCGACACGCCGACGAGGACGATGTCCGCCTCGTCGAGCCCCGCCCCCACGCCGTCGTCGTACTTCACCGCGAACTCCATCGCCTCGATGCGGCGGAAGTAGGCAGGGTTCAGCGGCGCGCGCGAGCCCGGCGTCATCCGCGCCGACTGTCCCGACACGCGCGCGACCGCGTCGATCGGATGCCCGAGCAGGTCGCAGTAGTGGACACGCGCGCGCCTGCACAGCCTCCGCATCGCGTCGCGCATCTTCGGGTCGACGAGCGTGTACACCACCACCGAAGCTCGGCCGCGCGCGCTGGTGACAGCGCGCTCGAGATCGGCGATCGAATCGCAGCGCGGATGCCGCACCTCCTCGAACTCCTGCTCCGGGAACTGCGCCTCGAGGGCCTGGACGAGGCGCGCCGCGGTCTCTCCCGTCGAGTCCGAGACGATATGCAGTTCGACCGCCACGTTTTTCAGGCTAATCGACTCGTGATTGACACCAAGGTCTTAAGAACCTCTTAGCCACTCTTAGTTTCCCCATCACAACCTGTGGGCAGCCTAGAGTGATGGGCGAGGCGCGCATCTGCATACGCCTGCTTGTCGCCACGGCCGTCGGACTGCTGGCACTCGCGGCTGCGGGCACCGCCGGCGCCGCACAATCGTGCGGCTCGCGGCTGATCGACGACTGGCGCGACGGTCGCATCGACGACACGTATCCCGTCGCGTGCTACCGCCAAGCGCTCGCCCATCTGCCCGAGGACATCCGGGTGTACTCGAGCGCACAGACCGACATCACGCGCGCGCTCCAGGCGCGTCTCTCGGCAGCGCCGAAGGTGGCCAACACGCACCACTCGAGCGCCGGCGTGTCGCCGCTGCTCGTCGTCGCGATCATGGCCGCCGTGCTCGTCGCCGCGGGATCCGTGGCGGCGGCCGTTCGCTAGAGCGATAGCCTCCCGCCACATGGCGGTCGAGACCGTGACGATGGATCAGATCGTGTCGCTCGCACGGCGCCGCGGATTCGTGTTCCCGTCGTCCGAGATCTACGGCGGGCTTGGCTCGACGTACGACTACGGCCACTACGGCGTGCTGTTGAAGAACAACATCAAGGCGCGCTGGTTCGAGGCGATGATCCTCGAGCGGGACGACATCGTCGCGCTCGACTCCGCCGTGATCCTGCACCCGAGCGTCTGGGAGGCATCCGGCCACGTCGAGGGCTTCAGCGATCCGCTCGTCGACTGCCGCACGTGCAAGCTGCGCTTCCGCGCGGACAAGCTCGAGGACTCCCAGTGCGGCCGCAAGCCGAGCAAGCACCCGGGCGAGTGGAAGGAGTGCGACCTCACCGAACCGCGTCAGTTCAACCTGATGTTCGAGACGCACGTCGGCCCGCTCGAGGACTCTGCCTCGCTTGCGTACCTCCGGCCCGAGACCGCGCAGGGCATCTTCATCAACTTCAAGAACGTCCTGCAGCTCGCGCGGCGGCGCCCGCCGTTCGGGATCGCGCAGATCGGCAAGTCGTTCCGGAACGAGATCACGCCCGGGAACTTCCTCTTCCGCGTGCGCGAGTTCGAGCAGATGGAGATGGAGTACTTCGTCCCGCCCGCGGACTCGGAGCGCTGGTACCGCTACTGGATCGACGAGCGCCTCAACTGGTACCTGCGCTACGGCTTGCGGCGCAGCAGGCTCCGCGTGCGCGAGCACGGGCCGGAGGAGCGCTCGCACTACTCACAGGGGACGAGCGACCTCGAGTACGAGTACCCGATCGGCTGGTCCGAGCTCGAGGGCGTCGCCAACCGGGGCGACTTCGACCTGACCCGCCACAGCGAGTACTCGACGACCAAGCTGGAGTACGTCGGGCCCGACGGCGAGCGGTACGTCCCGTACGTGATCGAGCCGGCGGTCAGCCTCGAGCGGATCATCGTCGCGATGCTGGTCGACGCCTACGACGAGGAGGTCGTCGGCGAGCGCGAGCGCACGGTGCTGCGGCTGCATCCGGAGATCGCGCCGGTCACGGCCGCCATCCTGCCGCTGATCGCGAAGGACGAAAGGATGGTCGGAAAGGCGCGGTCGCTCTACGAGGAGCTCCGGCGACGGCACGCCGTCGAGTACGACGACAACGGGGCGATCGGCCGCCGTTACCGGCGCCAGGACGAGATCGGCACGCCGTGGGCGTTCACAATCGACGAACAGACGCTCGCCGACGACACCGTCACCGTGCGCGACCGCGACTCGCTTGCGCAGGAGCGGCTGCCGCTCGCCGGCGTCCGCGCCTGGCTCGACGACGCGCTCGAGCGGGAGTGGAAGACGCCGAAGGGCGACTAGCTCAGCTTCGCTCCATCACCCGCTCGGACGGCTCGGTGAACCCGACCTTGCGGTAGAGGCGGTGCATGTCGCGCGTGTGGAGGATCCAGCGGAGATCCGCGTAGGGCCCGTTCTCGACCATCTCGCGGACGAGCTGGAGGCCGAGCCCGCGGCCGCGATACTCCGGGAGCAGGTAGACGTCTGCGAGGTAGACGAGCGAGACGCCGTCCGTGAACGCCCTGGCGAAGCCGACCTGGCGGTCGCCGTCGTAGACGCCGACGACGCGCTGCGCCTCGCCCACGAGCCGCTCGACCACCTCGTACGGTCGCCCTGCCGACCAGTAGGAGTGGTTCGCGAGGTAGTCGTGGACGGCGGCGACGTCGATTCGCCCGGGATCATCGTCGAGCTCGATGCCCACGACGGCCGCTAGGCGCTGCGCAGCGTGCGCAACCGGAAGTTCCCGAAGTACTCGTACGCGGAGGTGATCACCGTCAGCGCGTCGCGTGCGGCGCGGTCGCTGAGAGCGACGTCCGCGGCTTCCGCGAGCGGACGCGCCAGCAGCGACTCGATCCCGGCGATCCCCGCCGGCGAGAGCGCGAGCGCGTCCGCGCGGCAGCCCGCGCACACCGCCCCGCCCGCGGCGGGCGAGTAGCCGATCAGCGGCGAGTCGACGCTGCCGCAGTTTGCGCAGCTCGTCAGATGCGGGAGGTAGCCGGAGAGCCAGAGCAGCTTGAGCTGGAACGACAGCGCGAGCGGGTCGAGCGCCGGCCGTCGAGCGCGCACGGGTAGCTCGTCCAGCAGGTCGAGGAAGCGCGTCAGCGCCTGGAACGCACGCGGGTTCGCCTCCTGCTCCGTGAAGAGCCGCAGCATCGCCTCGGCGCCGACGAGGCCGACGCCGAGCGAGTAGCGCTGCTCGCGCGCCGCGTGGTGCGACCGGAGCAGCTCGACGCCCGTGACGGTCTGCAGTTCCCCCGAGCCCTCGTGGAGCAGCAGCTCGACGTGCGAGAGCGGCTCGAGCCGCGCGCCGAAGCGCGATTTCGTCTTGCGGATCCCTTTGGCGACCGCGCCGACGCGCCCGCGCGCGAGCGTGTAGAGATGAAGCACCCGGTCTGCCTCGCCGAGGCGGAACGACCGGAGAACGACCGCTTCGGTCTTGTATCCGCGTCCGGCCATGGCCAGGCCAGTCTAGTTTCGGCTAGAGACGCTGGCAGCTCGGGCAATACCAGGTGCCGCGACCGCCCACGCGGATCTTGTCGACCGGCGTTCCGCAGCGCGGACACGGCTCGCCGGCCCGGCCGTACACGCGAAACTCCTCCTGCGCGCGCCCGCGGCTGCCGTCGGGCGTCGAGTAGTCGCGCAGGCTCGCGCCCTGGCGCGCGAGCCCGGCGCGGAGCGACTGCCGGATCGCCGTCGTGAGCCGCTTCAGCTCGTCGTCGTCGAGGGTGCCTGCCTCGCGCAGCGGGTGCAGCCGCGCGCGCCACAGCGCCTCGTCGACGTAGATGTTCCCGAGGCCCGCGACGGTGCGCTGGTCGAGCAGCGCGGCCTTCAGCGGGGCGCGTCTCTTCGCCAAGCGCTCGCCCAGCCGCTTCGCCGTGAACGTGCGCTCCAGCGGTTCGTGGCCCAGGCGCCGGCCGAGATAGTCGCCCACTTCGCCGGGCTCGAGGAGGTGCCAGGTGCCGAAGCGCCGCACATCGCGATAGGCGACGTCCGATCCGTCGTCTAACCTGACAACAGCGCGTCGGTAGGGGTCGTCGCCCAGCTGCCCGGCTGCCGCGTGCCGCACGCTCCCCGTCATCCGGAGGTGAATCAGGAGAACACGCCCCGACTCGAACCGAACAATCAAGTACTTGCCGCGGCGCTCCAGCGCAGCCACGCGCTCGCCCACGAGCTCGCCCGCAACCGCGAGCGGCTCGAACGGGCGCACCAGCCTCGGATCGAGGATCTCGACGTCCTCGAACGTGCGACCGACGATGTGCGGCTCGAGCGCGAGACGGATCGTCTCGACCTCGGGTAGCTCGGGCATCAGCCGATCGTTTCGAGCACGATCGGTCTCGCCACCGGCGCGACGTCCGCGAACGTGTACGCGGCGAGGACCTCGTCCGCCGCGCTCGCAGCGGATTC
>DATFTK010000189.1:0-19587 GCA_035262005.1 Gaiellaceae bacterium
GCTCGCTGTCGCGTGGCAGATGGTGATCTTGTAGTCGGGCTGGGCGAGCGGCACGGCCTGCTGGCTGGACGCCGCGGCGGCGATCCCCGCGCACGCGACCAGCCCCGCCGCCGCAAGCGGAAGGACTCGCCTTGTGACGGCAGCCAAAGCACTTGGGATAAGGGGCGGCCGGGAGGGTCATCGTCGGTCGCCCGAAGCGGGTGATTCGCTTGTTGCAAGCGGGATTACACATCGGTTACACTCCCCTGGCACTCCCAAGGGGAGAGTGCCAATGAATGTCACAAAGTCGTCTGAACAGGAGGAACGTGGATGAACCTGCAGCCGCTTGGTGACCGTCTGATCGTCGAGGTCCTCGATGAGGAGGAGACCACGGTCAGCGGCATCGTGCTGCCCGACACGGCCAAGGAGAAGCCGCAGCGCGGCAGGGTCCTGGCCGTCGGTCCCGGTGCCCGGGACGAGGACGGGGAGTACATCAAGATGGATCTCGAGGAAGGCGACGAGATCATCTTCAGCAAGTACGGCGGGACCGAGATCAAGCTCGGGACCGACGAAGTTCTCATCCTGCGCGAGTCAGATGTGCTCGCAAAGGTGGTCGGCGATCGCGAGCTCGCGGGCGCCAAGTCCTAGGTAACGGAGGTAACGGAAAGACATGGCTCACAAGGAGCTGAAGTTCAATGAGGAGGCGCGCCGCTCGCTCGAGCGGGGCGTGAACATCCTCGCCGATGCGGTCAAGGTCACCCTTGGCCCGAAGGGGCGCTACGTCGTGCTCGACAAGAAGTTCGGGGCCCCGACGATCACCAACGACGGCGTCACGATTGCTCGCGAGATCGAGGTCGAGGACGTCTTCGAGAACCAGGGCGCGCAGCTCGTCCGTGAGGTCGCCACGTCGACGAACGACGTCGCCGGCGACGGCACGACGACCGCGACCGTCCTGGCGCAGGCGATCGTCCGCGACGGTCTCAAGAACGTCGCCGCGGGTGCGAACCCGATGGCGATCAAGCGCGGCATCGAGAAGTCCGTCGAGGCCGTCGTCGAGAACCTGAAGTCGCAGTCCAAGGAGATCTCCGGCAAGGAGGACATCGCGCGCGTCGCGACCGTTTCCTCCCGCGACCGTGAGATCGGCGACGTCCTCTCCGATGCGATCGAGAAGGTCGGCAAGGACGGCGTCGTGAACGTCGAGGAGGGGCAGACGTTCGGCCTCGAGCTCGAGTTCACCGAGGGCATGCAGTTCGACAAGGGCTATCTGTCGCCCTACATGATCACGGACGCCGAGCGCATGGAGGCCGTCCTCGAGGACCCGTACATCCTGGTCGCGAACCAGAAGATCGGGGCCGTCAAGGACATCCTGCCCGTGCTCGAGCAGGTGATTCAGGCCGGCAAGCCGCTGGTGATCGTGGCGGAGGACGTCGAGGGCGAGTCGCTCGCGACGATCGTCGTCAACAAGCTACGGGGCACGTTCACGGCCGTCGCCGTCAAGGCCCCGGGGTTCGGTGACCGCCGCAAGCGCATGCTCGAGGACATCGCGATCCTCTCGGGCGCCGAGGTGATCACCGAGGAGATGGGCCTCAAGCTCGAGAACACGAAGCTCTCGCAGCTCGGCCGCGCCCGCCGCGTCGTCGTCGACAAGGACTCGACGACGATCATCGACGGTGCCGGCGACTCCGATGGGATCAAGGCCCGGATCAAGCAGCTGAAGTCCGAGATCGAGAACACCGACTCCGACTTCGACCGCGAGAAGCTCCAGGAGCGCCTCGCGAAGCTGGCCGGCGGCGTCGCCGTCGTGAAGGTCGGCGCTGCGACCGAGACGGAGATGAAGGAGAAGAAGCATCGCGTCGAGGACGCACTCCAGGCGGCTCGCGCCGCGCTCGAGGAGGGCGTTGTCCCCGGCGGTGGTGTCGCGCTCCTGAACGCCGCAGAGTCGCTCAAGCTCGACGACTACGAGGGTGACGAGCGGACCGGTGTGTCCATCGTCGCGCGTGCGCTCGAGGAGCCGGTTCGGCAGCTCGCCGACAACGCCGGTCTCGAGGGCTCGATCGTCGTCGACAAGATCCGCAACGCCCCTGCGGGCCAGGGCCTCAACGTCGAGACCGGCGAGTACGAGGACCTGATCAAGGCCGGGATCACCGACCCGACGATGGTTGTCCGCTCGGCCCTGCAGAACGCCGCGTCGATCGGCAAGAACATCCTCACCACCGAGGCTGTCGTCGCCGAGGCGCCCGAGAAGCAGCCGGCAGGCGCCGGCATGCCGGGTGGCATGGGCGGCATGGACATGATGTAGGCCGACGCCGCGCGGCACCCCGCGCGTCGAAGGTGTAGGGCAGAAAGGCCGGGCAGAGCCCGGCCTTTCTGCTTCAGGTGGGTCGGTCGGCGATTGGCCCCGTCGTGCGCCTCCCGCTGCGCGTCTTAAGCGTCCCGCCTCGGTGGGGGTGAAGGGGTCTGGCCCGTCGGGCCTGACCCCAGCAGTTCGCCTCGGAACAGCAAAACGGCCCTTACGGGCCGCTTTGCGAGGGGGATTAGGGGGAGGTGGTTCGCAAGGAGTATCGGCCCCCTATCGCAGGCCCCGCTCCCCCTAAAAGGGGAAAAGGAAAAGGGCGCCTTGCGGCGCCCTTTTCGTGGTGCATCGCGTTGCGACCTACGGCGTCTTGTCGCCGTAGATGTTCTGGTCGATGCCGCCGTCGTGGGGGCACAGGTCCCCGCTGAACACGGTGACCTGGTTGCCCTTCTTGTCGGTGACGACGGCCGAGGTGCGGCACTGGTGGACGTCGGCGTTCCCCGCGTCCGGATCCGGCGTCGTCTCGCGAGGATCCGTCCCGGCAACCGTGTTACGCCAGTCCGTCCACACGCCGAACGACGTCGTCCCGAGTGACGTCACCCACAGGTAGTCGCCGGCGAACGGGACTGCGCGGTTGTCGAACTGCTCGTAGTTCGGGTTCGTCGAGACATCCGTGACGCGGGTCTTGTTCGTCCACGTCGCTCCGGCGTTGGTCGACATCGCCGCGTACACGTCGAGCGAGTTCCTCGTCGTCCTGTCGTTGCAGTTGCCGATCGGCAGCTGGACGCTGTAGCACGGATCGTTGCGGCTGTCCCACCACAGCGCGTGCAACACGCCGCCGTCGGCGGAGATGTCCGGGAACACCTGATGCCCGGTCGGCTGGTTGTCGATCAGCGCCGGGGTCGTGTGGGCACCCGTCGCGCCGTCAAAGCGGATGAAGTACGTGGCCGCCTGGCCGACCTTCCCCGTCCCGGCGCTCGAGTAGGACGAGTTCGAGTTCGTGACCGTGCCGTCCTTCGTCGCGTCGTAGACCATGTAGATCCACTCGTGCGCCGCGTCGAGCTGGTCGGCGGTCGAGCGAACCTGCGTGTCTCGGCGGAAGAAGGTGAAGCCGGACTGGCAATGGTCGGCGAAATCGCCGCAGTCGCGGGCGGTGCTGCCCGGCGCGTCGCCGCTCTCGTCCTCGAAGCCCGGATCGTCGGGCTGCGACTGCGTGATTCCCGCACCGGCCGGCTGCCGGATGTCCTGCGCGTCGGACGGCGTGAACGTCTGGACGACGGTCGGCGGCGAGAACGTCTTGCCGCAGTCCGTCGACTTGGCGATCGCGATCGCGTTGGGTGAGTTCTTGTCCGCGAACTGCCGGAACGCCACGTAGACGTGCCCGTTGTGCGTCACGGAGATGTCCGGGTTCTGGACGTCCTGGATGTTCCCGGAGATCTCCATCGGGGTCGAGAACGTCACACCGTGATCGGTCGAGCGTGTGAAGTAGATCCCCACGCCACCCTGGTTCCCGCTGAAGCGGGAGTACGAGAAGTAGACGTTCCCGTCGCAGGCGCCACCCGTACGGTCGGCCTCGATTGCCGTCTTGTCGTTGAACTTCCCGAGCAGGTTCGGCGCGGACGAGCCCTTGGCCACCACGGTCGTTCCGTAGTACTCCAGACCGTCGCGGCTCGTCGGGCCGCCTTCGCCCTGCGGGTTCCGGTAACGGGCGACCCACTCGTCCCCGAACGTCTTCTTCGTTCCGGCCGGGTCGTCGGAGCTCTCGGAGCCGAAGAACGCGCGGCCGTGTGCGTCCCAGGTGATCACCGGGTCGCCGGCGCCCGCCGTCCGCGCCTGCGACAGTGCGGCGTACGGAGATTGATCGTCCGGGTAACCCGGGACGAGCGAGCTGGTAAAGCTGCTTCCCCCGTTCGTCGAGCGGTAGTACCCGAGCCAGACCGGTCCGACCGCACCGGCCGCGGCACCGCGGTTGTAGACGCCGCAGTAGTCGTTCGAGCTGCCGAGCAGGACGCTTGGATCGCGCGGATCGAGCGCGACCGCCGGCTCGTTCTGCCGGCCCCGCGAGATCGAGCACTCCTGCAGGGTCTGGTCGGTGTAGGCGTTGCCCGTAGCCAGCGTGTAGGCGCTGACGTAGGAGCTGTTGTCGTTCGTGAGCCGGACGTCTGCGCCCGGTGTCGAGGCGCCGGCGATGCCAACGGCGATGAGAGCCACCGCGAGCACGCCGACGAATGCGAATCGTCTCACTCTCTCCCCTTCCTTTGATGCCCCTCGCTTAGCTCGAAGAGGCTAGCTCAGAAGCTGTAGCGCTGTTCCTTCCAGTAGTCGGCGTCGTTGTGGTAGCCGTAGCGCTCCCAAAAGCCCGGCTGGTCGACAGCGAGCAGCTCGAGCCCGCGCAACCACTTCGCGCTCTTCCAGAAGTACCGCGACGGCACGACGAGGCGCAGCGGCCAGCCGTGGTCGGGCTCGAGCGGAGCGCCGTCCGCGTCCCACGCAATCAGCGCATCGTCCTCGTCGAGCGCCTCCAGAGGCACGTTCGAGGTGAAGCCCTGCTCGGCGTGCGCGAGCACGAAGCGCGCCGTGGGCTTCGGGTGGACGAGCTTCGCGAGCTCGCGCCAGTGCACGCCCTTGAAGCTCGTGTCGAAACGGCTCCAGCGCGTGACGCAGTGGATGTCGACGGTGATCTCAGTGTGCGGCAGCGCCTGCAGCTCCTCGTACGTGAGCGTGACCTGCTCCCCGACCTCGCCGGAGATCGTGAAGTCCCAGGTCGCCAGATCGGTTCGAGGGACGGTGCCCGCGTGCAACACCGGCCACTTCTCAGTCAGGTACTGGCCCGGCGGCAGCCGCGCTGGATCGAGCCCCCGCTCGACCAGCTTTTGCTCCGCCTTCCCACGGAAGAGCGACAGCCTACGGCTCCGAGCTACGCCGAAGGACCGAGCCCGCCGGCGAACCGGACTGGCTCGCGAAAGCTGCGACGAGCGGTGCGACGACCATCGCCGCCTACACTAGTTGCGATGCCGAGCGTTGCGTTTCGCCCGCGTGCGTACGTCCGCGTGTCGGGGCCGGACGCCGAGGACTTCCTCCAGCGGATGGTCTCGAACGACGTCAGCGTTGCCGAACGCTGCGATGCACTGCTGCTGACGCCGAAGGCGCGGATTGTCGCGCCGCTGCGAATCGTGCGGCGCGCGGCCGACGACTTCCTCGTGCTGACCGAGCCGGAGCTCGGCGACGTCGTGCGCGCGCAGCTGCTGCGTTCGCGCTTTGCAGCGAAGGTCGAGATCGAGCCGGAACAGCACGAGTCGTGGCTCGTGGTCGGCGGGGAGGAGGTGCTCGACGAGCGGCCGGCCGGCGAGCCTGCGAGCGAAGAAGCGCTCGAGCGCTGGCGCATCGAGTCCCGCATTCCGCGCTGGGGATACGAACTCGACGAATCGATCCTTCCCGCGGAGGCCGGGCTCGAGGAGACGCACATCAGCTTCACCAAGGGTTGCTATCCGGGCCAGGAGCCGATCGCGCGCCAGCACTACCGTGGAAAGGTCAACCGCAAGCTGCGACTGCTGGAGGTCGACGCCGTCGAGCGGGGAGACGAGCTCGTCCTGGACGGAAAGACGGTCGGCCGCATCACGAGCACTGCGAACGGCGTCGCGCTCGGCTACGTGCGGGTCGAAGTTCCCGACGACGCCGTGCTCGCGGCCGGCGCGGGACACGCGAAAGTGCGCCCGGCATGATTCGAACATGCGACCTCAGCCTCCGCAGGGCTGCGCTCTATCCCCTGAGCTACGGGCGCTCTGAAGCCGCACCAGTGTAGCGCCTGACGTTTTGCGTTCGCGTGCCGCGCGCACGACGCCGGCGTGGCGGGCGTGCCCGATCGCATCGTCCTGAAGCGGCACCGCGACCTCGATGGAAGGGCGTGGGAGATCTGGGCGACGCTCGTACTCAGCCCGGCTGGCTGAAGGCATGACGCTGAACCCGATCGCGCCGTCGCCGGTCGACGAGGCCAGCGACAACGGCCGGCTGGCGCTCGGCCTCGGGCACATACCCGCGGGCCGGTCATACCTGCTCTTCATGCAGTTCCAGACGAACCCGACGAATGTGGGTCATCGCGACGCGTCGGTCACGCTGAAGGACGGCAACCAGAAGCTGCTCCACCTGTCGCGGACGATCACGATCTTCCCGTCGGCATGGACATCGTCCTCCGCGCTGTCGCCCTTTACGCATTCGTCGTCTTCGTGATGCGCGTGATCGGCCGTCGCGAGCTGTCCTCGATGACGCCGTTCGACCTTGTCCTGCTGATCGTCCTCGGCGACGCGATCCAGCAGGGATTGACCCAGGAAAGCGCAACGTGCACCGGGAGCGGATGACGCCCGAGGACATCGTCGCGGAGATGCGGCAGCAGCAAATCGGCTCGCTCGCCGCCGTCGAGTGGGGAATTCTCGAGGCGAACCGCTCGATCAGCTTCATCAAGAAGAATGAACCGCCTGCCTCTCTTTTTCTCCGAAGACGACGTTCAGGAACTGCTCACTCCCGCCGACGCGGTCGACGCGATCGAGGCGTGCTTCCACCGGATGGCCACGGGCGCCGTCCACATCGCACCACGCCGACGGCTCGAGCTCGAGGAGGGGCGGCTCGCGGACATGGCGGCTTCCGATCTTGAGCTCGGGTACGCGGGCGCGAAGGTCTACGCCGGCTTTGCGGACGGGGCGGCGTTCGTCGTCCCGTTGTTCTCGACGAAACGACCCGAGCTCGTCGCCGTTTTCGAGGCCGACAGACTGGGACGGCTGCGCACGGGCGCAGCAAGTGCGGTCGCCGCGAAGCACCTCGCGCGCGAGGATGCGTCCACGCTCGGCGTGATCGGGTGCGGTGACCAGGCGGAGACCCAGGTCTCCTGCATTCGTGCGGCGCTGCCGCGGATCGACCACGTCGTCGCGTACTGCCGGACCGAGCGCAACCTGCGCGAGTTCTGCGAGCGCGTCGGCGCGGAGCCGGGCGAGAGCCACCGCGACGCGGCGGGGCAGGACATCGTCGTCACGATCACGACTTCACGTGACCCGGTGCTACGGGGGGAGTGGCTGAAGCCCGGCGCGCTCGTGTGCGCCGCAGGGGCGAACAACGGCCGGTCGCGTGAGCTCGACAACGTGGTGCTCGAGCGCGCGTCGCTTGTCTGCTGCGACTGGCTCGAGCAGGCGCGCGTCGAGTCCGCCGACCTGATCGAGCCCGTCGAGAGCGGCGTGCTCGACTGGCTCGAAGTACACGAGCTGCACGAGGTCGTGTCGGGCGAGCTACCCGGGCGTCAGTCGCCTGACGACATCGTCGTCTTCAAGTCGAACGGCATCGCCGCGTGGGATATCGCCGCGGCTGCGAAGGTCGTCGAGTTAGCCGAGGCGGGCTGACTCCAACTCACGCCGCGTGTCCTCGACCGTCTCGTCCCCGAGTGCCTGGATGACCTCGGGACGGTCGAGCAAGCGCAGCCGTTGCTGCGGCGTGAGCCGGTTCTGCACGTAGCGGTCCTCGAGGATCTCGTTCAGGCCACGGCCGCGGCCGTGCTCGCGGATGACGTACGCCGCGACCCGGTCCTCCGTGCTCGATCGAGCGAAAAGGAACGACCACGGAGAGCGCAGCAAGCTCGAGAGTCGCTGCATCGAGGCGATTGTATCCTTGCTCCGTGAGGCGGAAATCGACGGAGGGCCGCTTCGCCGAACGAGTCGTTCACGGCGTCGACGACGCGGGCGTCGAGGAGACGATCGTGATCTGGGTCGAGCGCAAGGCGGGCGCGCTGTGGGCCGTCGGCCGCGCGGTGAATCCGCAGCACCGCTCGAGCGACGAGCCGCGCCGCGACGACTACGTCTTCGAGGGCTACGAGCTGGACGATTGTCTGCAGGTGGCCAATGAAGCGCTCGAGGACGATGTCAGCGTCTCGGAGCAGGACGGCCGCCCCGAGCATCTGAAGCCGTTCACGAGAGGCGAGATGCTGAAGCCGCTAGAGCGCTGGTTCTTCGGCCGCCGCTAGCTCGCTCGCGGCCACTTCAGGTTCGCATCGGGAATCGGGTCCCCGTGCGGGTCATGTGTCGGGAAGCCGAGCGCCTGGTCGATGCGTTGCTCCAGCTCCTCCGAGATGACGTGCTCGAGGCGTTCCGCCTCCTCGTGCACGTCGTCCACGTGCAGGCCGAGCGTCTTCGCAAGGTAGAGCTCGAGGAGCCGGTGGTGGCGGATGACCTCGAGCGCGACCTTCTCGCCGGCAGCGGTGAGCGTGATCCCGCGGTACGGCTGGTGCAGCGCCAGTCCGAGCGCGGCCAGCTTCTTCACCATTGCGCTCGCCGACGCCGGCGACACGCCCTGCCGCTTTGCCAGCGCCGTCACGGACACGCGGCCGCCGTCCGCGCCGAGCTTGTAGATCTCGCGGAGGTAGTCCTGGATCGCGTCGGTTAGCGCGGGCTTTGCCACCAACACAGTCTAGGCTGCGGTCCGTGCTGGTCCGGATCGGGCATTCCGCCGACCCCGACGACGCGTTCATGGTCTGGGGCCTCGCGACGGGGAACGTCGATGCGCGTGGCTTCGAGTTCGAGCTCGTGCCGGAGGACATCCAGGTGCTGAACGAATGGGCGCTCGAGGGACGGCTCGAAGTGACGGCGCTGTCGATGGCGACGTACCCGCTGGTCGAGGACCGCTACGACCTGTTGCCCCACGGGGCGTCGATCGGCTCCGGCTACGGCCCGATCGTCGTTTCCCGCGAGCCGCTGACGCTCGCGCAGCTGCGCGACACCGAGGTGGTCGTTCCCGGTCGGCTGACGACGGCATTTCGGGTGCTCGGGATGGCGCTCGGCCCGGAGTTCCACCACCGCACGCTTGCCTTTGATCGCATCCTCGACGAGGTGAAGTCGGGCCGCGCGGAAGCGGGACTGCTGATCCATGAGGGCCAGCTCACGTACGCCGAGGAAGGGCTGGAGAAAGTGCTCGACCTCGGCGAGTGGTGGCTGCTGGAGACGGGTCTGCCGCTGCCGCTCGGCGTCAACGTCGTCCGCCGCGACGTGCCGCAGCGCGATGTGCTCTCCGACGTCTTGCTCGACTCGATCAATGCCGGTCTCGCCCATCGCGAGGACGCGACGAGGTACGCGCTCGGATTCGCGCGCGATCTCGATTTCGACGACGCGACGCAGTTCATCGACATGTACGTCAACGAACTGACGTGCGACTACGGCGACGAGGGCCGCAAGGCCGTCGAGGAGTTCCTCAGGAGAGTGCGCGATTAAGGCACCGCTTGCGGTGCCGACATCAGGATCGGAGGCTTTGCCTCCGATCCGTCTGAAATGACCGGTCGACCCGCGCGACCTAGGTAAGTGCGGCGCTGAGCTTGTCTTGAGCGTCGTCTAGCACGGGGTCGCCGTGTGTGGGTAGCAGGAGCTCAACAGGCAAGTCCAGCAACGGCCGCAGCATCTCGTTGTACTCCTCGCGCGTCGCTTTCGCCCACTCCGACTCGAGCCACGCGTCGGGCACGGCGCCGCCGTCCGGCAGCGAGTCGCCGGCGACGAGCGCGTTCTGCCCGGGGACCCAGAGCGTGCGCTCGCCCGGGTAGAACGCCGGCTGTGCGGTCACCTCGGGCGGCAGATCGTCGCCGAGGATCGGCGCACCGAGCTTCTGCGCATCGCGGCCGTGCCACTCCGCGGTGAGCACGACCCGGACGTTCCCCTCGAGCAGCTCCTGCGGCGGCGCAATCGGGTCGAAGAGGATGACGCCGTCGTCCGTCCGCAGTGCGTACGAGCGGACCTCCGGGCCCCAGGACGGGTCGTCGTTCCACTCGGGGTGAGGCGCGGTCCACGTCCAGAGCCCGACCGCCAGCTCGCGCACGTCGAGCACCTTACAGTCACTACCCTGACCGCGTGAGTCGCGCGGTCGTCCTTTCTGGAGTGCGGACGCCCGTCGGGCGTCGCGGCGGCGCGCTCGCGGCTGTGCGACCGGACGATCTCGCGGCGACGGTGATCGCCGAGGCCGTGCGCCGGGCCGGCGTGCCCGCCGAGCAGATCGAGGACGTGTACTTCGGCGCCGCGAACCAGGCCGGCGAGGACAATCGCAACGTCGCGCGTATGGGCGTCCTGCTCGCGGGCCTGCCGGAGTCCGTCGCGGGCGTCACCGTCAACCGCCTCTGCGCCTCCGGGTTGTCTGCGGTTGTGTCCGCATGCCACGCGATCGCTGCAGGAGACGGCGAGCTGTTCGTCGCGGGCGGTGTCGAGTCGATGAGCCGTGCGCCGCTCGTGCGCGCGCGGCCGGACCACGGCGACGACACGGAATACGACACGCAGCTCGGCTGGCGCTTCCCGAATGCACGGATGGCCGAGATGTTTCCGCTCGAGTCGATGGGCGAGACGGGTGAGAACGTGGCCGAACGCTGGCAGGTGTCACGCGAGGAGCAGGATGCGTTCGCGCTGCGCTCGCACCAGCGGTGGGCCGCCGCCGCGGAGGCGGGACGATTCGACGACGAACTCGTGACTGTGAACGGTCTCGCACGCGACGAGCATCCTCGTCCCGACACCAGCATCGAGAAGCTGGGCGCGCTCCAGCCGGTCTTCCGCGAAGGCGGCACCGTCACCGCGGGCAACGCGAGCGGCATCAACGACGGTGCGGCCGCGCTCGTGCTCGCCAGCGAGGAGAAGGCCCGGGAGCTCGGGGTCGAGCCGCTCGCGGTGTTCGTCGGCAGCGCCGTTGCCGGTGTGGATCCACGGGTGATGGGCATCGGCCCCATTCCGGCCGTGCGCAAGCTGCTCGAACGAAGCGGAGTCGCCGTCGACCAACTCGACCTCGTCGAGCTCAACGAGGCGTTCGCCTCGCAGAGCCTCGTCGTCATCCGCGAGCTCGGGCTCGACGAGGAGAAGGTGAACGTCAACGGCGGCGCGATCGCGCTCGGTCATCCGCTCGGGATGAGCGGCGCACGTCTCGTCGTCTCGCTTCTGCACGAGTTGCGGCGCCGCGGCGGGACCTATGGCCTCGCCACGCTGTGTGTAGGCGTCGGCCAGGGTCAGGCCGCGCTGTTCAAGCGCTAGCTGACGGGCGGGCGCACGTAGATGACGCCGTCGTGCTTGATCGGCACGAACGGCGCACCCAGCGTCGTGATCAGTCCCTCGACCTCGGCGAGCAGCGCGTCGTCGTCCGTTCTGACCTGGATCCCGACTTCAGCCTCGGCACGCGCATCCAGCCCGGCGGCCCGCAGCTCCTGCAACAGGCGGTCACGGTCGGGAATTCGCGCGGCATGGACGTAAGACATAGCCATCGTCTGTCCCTCCTCTGCCCCCTTGAAACACCTATTCTTGGTCGCCGCGATGGCCGTCACAACTGAACGCCAGTACGGGCTGTTCATCGACGGCGAGCTCGTCGACCAGCAATCCGGCGAGGTACGCGAGCTGACCGAGCCGGCGACGGGCGATCCGCTGGCACACGTCGCACTTGCGGGCGAGTCGGACGTCGATCGCGCGGTCGAGGCAGCGCGTGTCGCGGTCGACGGGCCCTGGGGGAAGACCCCGCCGACGGAGCGGTCGCGCCTGCTGCACGCGCTCGCCGACGCGATGGCCGCGAACCGGAAAGAGCTCGCGGAGCTCGAGGTTCGCAACGTCGGCAAGGCGATCTCCTCCGTCAAGGCGGAGCTGAATCAGGGCGTCGAGAACTTCCGCTTCTATGCGTCCGCGATCGCGTCGATCGCCGGCCGTTCGAACCCGCTCGGCGGTTCGCTCCTCTTCTACTCGCTGAAGGAGCCCGTCGGCGTCGCGGCGCAGATCGTCCCCTGGAACTACCCGCTGATGATGACGACCTGGAAGCTGGCGCCCGCGTTGGCTGCCGGATGCGCCGTCGTGCTCAAGCCGGACCCCACCACGCCGCTCACCGCGCTGCGCCTCGCCGAGCTCGCCGCGGAAGTCGGCTTCCCGCCGGGTGCCGTGAACATCGTCCCGGGCGACGGGCCGACGACGGGCGCCTATCTCGTGCGGCATCCGGGCGTCGACAAGATTGCGTTCACCGGCTCGACCCGGACGGGCAGCGAGATCATGCGGCTCGCATCCTCGCCGCTCAAGCGGATCACGCTGGAGCTCGGCGGCAAGAGCCCGAATCTCGTCTTCGCCGATGCGAACCTCCGGGACGCGATCCCGAGCTCCGTCTGGGCGATCTACTACTCGGCCGGCCAGAGCTGCGAGGCGCGCTCCCGGGTGCTCGTCGAGCAGTCGATCTACGACGACTTCGTCAGCGAGTTCGCCGCGAAGACGGAGCAGCTCCGCGTGGGTGACCCGCTCGATCCCGAGACGCAGGTCGGCTCGCTGATCTCGAGCGGGCATCGCGACAAGGTGCACGGGTTCGTCGAGCAAGGCCGCGCCGAGGGCGCCGAGGTCGTGACCGGCGGCGACGTCGGCGACGGGAAGGGCGCCTTCTACGAGCCCACTGTGCTCGCGAAGGTCGACAACTCGATGAGCGTCGCACAGGAGGAGATCTTCGGCCCGGTCGTGACGGTGATCCCGTTCGAGGACGAGAAGGACGCGATCCGCATCGCGAACGACGTCCGCTACGGCCTGATGGCGACTGTGTGGACCGGCGACCCGGCGCGCGGGCATCGGCTCGCGAGCCGGATCAAGGCCGGCGAGATCGCGATCAACACGCCGTATACCGCGTTCCCCGGCATCCCGTTCGGCGGCTACAAACAGTCCGGCTTCGGCCGGGAACTCGGCCTCGAGACGCTCGACCTCTATCTCGAGACGAAGAGCGTCCTTGTCGGCACAGGCGCGAAGCCCTTCAACCCGTTCGGGCTGTAGGGCAACTGCTGGGGTCAGACCCCTTCGGGGTCAGACCCCTGGGGTCTGACCCCAGCCTTTCGGGCTTGCCGGAGCGCAGAGGAACGCGGCGATGACCCCGCTGAGGAGGACGCACGCGAACGCGCCGAAGCCGAGCGGATGCCGGCCCAGCTCCGCGCTCCAGTCCGTGCCCCAGTAAGCGAGCGCGGCTCCGATCGTCGCCGTGCCGAGGGCGAGCCCGGCGAGCGCCGGCCAGGGTCGTGCCCGGTAGACGGAGGCGAAATGGACGCAGCCGGCGGCGAGCACGATGAAGCCGGCGACGGTCAGCAGCGTCCACTGCGATGCGCCGGCGGTGTGTCGCCAGTCCTCTCCCGTGCAGGCCTCGTCGCACTGCAGGCCCTGGCCCAGACGAGGCCGAAGAGCGCGATCAGTCCCGAGCCGAGAAGGGGGACTGTCGCAAGCAGGAGGGCGAAACTCTTCGACCTCGAACCGAACTGCTGGGGTCCGACCCCGGTCATGATCTCTGCATGCGTGTCCTCGAGCGGCTAGAGGAGCTCTACGCCATCGGCGGCGGCCCCGGCGCGAACCGCGTCGGCAGAACCGCTGACGAGGACCAGGCGCACGACCTCGCTGCCGGCTGGATGCGCGACGCCGGGATGAAGGTCGAGGTCGACTCGGCCGGAAACCTGATCGGGCGGACGCAGGACGCCGACGTCTGGACGGGCTCGCATCTCGACTCGGTCCCGGAGGGGGGCAAGTTCGACGGCGCGCTCGGCGTCGTCGCGGCGATCGAGGCGGTAGATCGCGTGCGGAAGGGTGCGGTCGTCGTCTTCCGCGACGAGGAGCGCGGCTGCGCGGGGAGCTCGTCGTTTGTCGAACGTGGGGATCTCCCGGCTTGCTTCCTCGAGGTGCACGTCGAGCAGGGCCCGGTGCTGGAGCGAGCCGGTGCGCCCGTCGGGCTCACCCGGGGCATCGTCGGCATCGTCCGCGGCGAGCGGATCTTCGTCGGCGAGCCCGGGCACGCCGGCACGGTGCCGATGGCCGGCCGCCGGGACGCGCTCATCGATGCGGTGGAGTACATCCTCCGCGTCCGCGACCTCGCGTCGGGCGTCGAGGGCGCCGTCGGGACGGTCGGGCAGGTCGACGTCGAGCCCGGCGCGGCCAACGTCATCCCCGGCCGAGTGCGCATATCCGTCGACGTGCGCGCACCGGACCGTCCTCGACTCGACAGCCTCGTCGCTGCGCTCGAGCTGGAACCGGACTTCCGGCTCGAGCCCGTGCCGATGGCGGAGCGGCCGCTCGCTGCGTTCCGCGACGAGATCGAACGACGTGGCCTGCCGGTCATCGAACTCCCATCCTGAGCCGGTCACGACGCAGCCGTCCTGGCCGCTGCTGGCGTCCCGACGGCGATGCTCTTCGTCCGCAGCCTCAACGGCGGCGTCAGCCATTCGCCCGAGGAGGAGTCCTCGCCCGAGGACATCCAGCTCGCCGTCGACATCCTCACCGCAGCCTTGACAACTCTGACCGAAGGCGGCGACTAGTCGGCGCCGCACAAAGGGCCGGGCGGCTTTGCCGCCCGGCCCGGCCAACACAGCCACTCGGATCGATCCGATTTCGAAGTTTCGGGTCCCTCGGCCTAGGCACCAGCGGACCCCGGTACTAGAGTCGCGCGGTCGGCCCCGCACGGATCACAGGAGAGAGGAGACCATGAAGAAACGGAGGCTTGCCCTCGCGTTGCCGCTCGTCCTTGCCGCCGCGCTCGTCCTCGTGCTCGGCGTCTCGACCGGCTCGGCGAAGCAACAAGCGGCGTACAAGGTGGCGTGGATCTACGTCGGCCCGCACGACGACCACGGTTGGTCGCAGGCGCACGACCAGGGTCGCTTGTACGTGCAGAAGCAACTCGGCTCGAAAGTCCAGACGACGTACAAGGAGCTCGTGCCGGAAGGTCCGCAGACGTGTCAGGTGATCGAGAGCCTCATTCGCGATGGCAACAAGCTCATTTTCGCGACGTCGTTCGGTTTCCAGAACTGCATGGTCTCCGAGGCAAAGAAGCATCCCGACGTGAAGTTCGAGCAGGCAACGGGAACAGCGCAGTCGAAGAACCTCGCCGAGTACTTCGGCGCCGGTGAGGACTCCATCTATCTGGCCGGGATGGCCGCAGGCGCCGCCAGCAAGAAGGGCGTGCTCGGCTACGTGGTGCCGTACGCGATCCCCGAGGTCATTCGCCACACGAACGCGTTCGCGCTCGGCGCACAGGCGACGCACCCGGGAGCGAAGGTACGGATCATCTGGACGAACTCTTGGCTCGACCTCGGTAAGGAAAAGCGCGCTGCGCAGAACCTCGTCGCGGCCGGCGCCGACGTCCTCGGACAGAACGTCGACAGCCCCGCGACCGGTCAGTACGCAGAGTCGAAAGGCGTGCCCTGGGTTGGCTACGACTCCGACGCGAAGACATTCGCGCCGAAGCAGTGGCTGACCGCAGCCGTCTACAACTGGGGCCCGTACTACGTCAAGCGTGTCAAGGCTGCGATGAACGGCAGCTGGAAGACGGGCTTCTACTACGGGAACATCAAGGACGGTTTCACCGGACTCGCGCCGTACGGCGCGA
Organism: Gaiellaceae bacterium; assembly: GCA_035262005.1. Taxonomy (GTDB): domain Bacteria; phylum Actinomycetota; class Thermoleophilia; order Gaiellales; family Gaiellaceae; genus 3-1-20CM-4-69-9. The sequence goes on from DATFTK010000189.1 coordinate 15,635, forward strand.
AGGTCTCTGCGAAGACGAAGCAGGCCATCGCTGCGAAGAAGGCGGCGATCGTCAGCGGCAAGTTCTACGAGTTCACGGGTCCGCTCTACGACCAGAAGGGCAAGCTTCGCGTCCCGAAGGGCAAGAAGCTGACCGTGAAGGACCTGTACGCCATGAACTGGCTCGTCAAGGGCGTAATCGGTAGCGCCAAGGGCTAATAGTCCCGGCGGGGAGGCGCATGCCTCCCCGCCTCCCCCTGCAGTCTCGCTGCGGGGAATCACGAAGCGGTTCCCCGGCGTCGTCGCGAACGAAGACGTCGACTTCGAGGCGGCCGCCGGCGAGGTCCACGCGCTGCTGGGCGAGAACGGCGCCGGCAAGACGACGCTGTCCAACATCCTCACGGGCCTCTACCGGCCGGACGAGGGTGAGATTCGGCTGTGGGGCGCGGCCGTCGAGTTCCACTCGCCGCGCGACGCGCTCGATGCCGGCGTCGCAATGGTCCACCAGCACTTTCGCCTCGTCGAGCCGTTCACGGTCGCCGAGAACATCGTGCTCGGCGATCACCGCGACGTCGGGCGCACGTTTCTTGTGCATACGCGCGCGATCGAGCGACGTGTCGCGGATCTCTCGGAGCGTTACGGACTCGCCGTCGATCCGCGCGCGCGCATCTGGCAGCTCTCCGTCGGCGAGCAGCAGCGGGTCGAGATCCTGAAGACGCTCTACAAGGAGGCGCGCATCCTGATCCTCGACGAGCCGACTGCTGTGTTGACGCCGCAGGAGTCGCGTCAGCTCTTCGGGACGATCCGCGCGATGGCGGAGGACGGTCGCACGATCATCTTCATCTCCCACAAGCTCAACGAGGTGAAGGCGCTCGCCGACAACGTCACCATTCTGCGCCGCGGCCGCACGGTCGCGACGCTGTCTGCTGCGGAGGCTGCGCGACGCTCGCTCGCGGCGCTGATGGTCGGCCGCGAGGTCGAGCTCGCGACGCGCAATGATCGACGCGAGATCGGCGAGACGTGCCTCGCGCTCGAGGCGATCTCCGCCGAGGGCGATCGCGGCCTGCCTGCCGTGAAGAGTGTTTCGCTCGGGGTGCGCCGCGGCGAGATCGTCGCGATCGCCGGGGTCGCCGGAAACGGTCAGCGCGAGCTCGCGGAGACGATCGCGGGAATGCGCGCGTCGACCGCCGGGACGATTCGCGTCGCCGGCAAGAAGCTGAAGGGCGGCGATGCGCGCGAGGCGATCGCCGCTGGGATCGCGTACGTCCCCGAGGACCGACTCGGCACCGGCCTCGCGCCGGGCCTGAGCGTGGCGGACAACGTCGTGCTCAAGTCGTACCGCAGGCCGCCCGCGTCCCGTGGGCCGTTCCTGATCCTGCACAAGATCCGCGAGCTCGCGGAGGCCGTCATCCAGCGTTACGACGTCCGTGCGTCGGGCCCCGATGTGCCGGCGCGCCAGCTGTCGGGCGGCAACCTGCAGAAGATCGTGCTCGCGCGCGAGTTCTCGGGCGAGCCGGTCGTGCTCGTCGCTGCGTCGCCGACCCGCGGGCTCGACGTTGCGGCGATCCAGACCGTGCACGCGTACCTGCGCGACGCCGCCGAGGGTGGCGTCGGCGTCCTGCTGATCAGCGAGGACCTGGACGAGATCCGAGCGCTCGCCGACCGCATCGCCGTCATGTACGAGGGCGTCGTCGTCGGCGAGCGCAATGCGGAGACGGCCACGGTCGAGGAGCTCGGCTTGCTGATGGCCGGCGGCGAATGATCAGGATCGAGCGCAGGCTCGAGCAACCGCGATGGCTGTCCGTCGTCGTCCCGGTCGTCTCGGTCGCGTTTGCCTTACTGCTCGCGACGGTCGTGCTCGTCGCGACGCACCACCCGCCGCTGCACACGTTCCGTCGACTGTTCGAGGCTGCGTTTCTCGACAAGGGGGCGCTGACGGAGACGATCGTCTCGGCAACGCCGCTCGCGTTCACAGGGCTTTGCGCAGCGGTCGCGTTCCGCATGAATCTCTTCAACATCGGCGGGGAGGGCCAGCTCTACGCGGGCGCGATCACCGGCGCGACCGTTGCGTTGCTGCTCGGCGGCGCGCCGTCGCCGGTGGTGATCGTCGCGATGATGCTGGCGGGTGCCGCTGGCGGCGCACTGCTCGCCGCGATTCCCGGGATCTTGCGCGCGTTCTTCTCGACGAGCGAGATCATCACGTCGCTGATGCTCAACTACGTGGTCGCGCTGATCATCGACTACCTGATCTTCGGCAGCCACTCGTATCTGCGCGACTCCTCGGGCTTCGAGGCGAGCGTCTTTCCCCAGGGCAAGACGTTGCCGGACTCGGCGACCTGGCCGAGCTGGACGATCCAGGGCCTTGTCATCCCGCTCGGCGCACTGGTTGCAGTTGCGGTCGCTGCGGGGGTCTGGTTCCTGTACTCCCGCACGCGCTTCGGCTTCGAGGTGCAGGTGATCGGCGACTCCGCCCGCGCGGGCCGTTACGCCGGCATGCGCACCCGCCGCAAGATCGTGGCGGTGATGTGCCTGTCCGGCGCGATCGCCGGGCTCGGCGGTGCGAGCCAGGACGGCGACTTCCGCCACCAGCTCGACCCGCGTGGGCTGATCCAGGCGAACTACGGCTACGCCGGCATCGTCGTCGCGGCGCTCGCGCGCTACAACCCGTTCGCGGTGCTGCTCGTCGCGTTCCTGCTCGGCGGTCTGCAGAACGCGGGCTACACGCTGCAGGGCGCCGACTTCCCGAACGGCCTCGTCGGGGTGCTGCAGGGGCTGCTGCTCTTCTGCGTGCTCGGGGGCGAGCTGTTCATCCGCTACCGGCTCCGGTTCGAGCGGCGGCACGCTCCCGCGACGGAGAGCGCATGAACAACGCGCTGCTCGTGGTCGTGATCGCGCAGGGAATCGCCTACGGGACGCCGCTGCTGTACGCGGCGCTCGGCGAGCTGCTCGCGGAACGGTCGGGAGTGCTGAACCTCGGCGTCGAGGGGATGATGCTCGTCGGCGCCGTGATGGGTTTCTGGGCCGTGCAGCGCTTCCACGTCACGACCGGCGTTGCGCTGCTCGGGGCGGTGGGCGTGGCGGCGTTCGCCGGCGCGGCGACCGCCGCGATCCATGCCTTCCTCGTCATCACCCTGCGGGCGAACCAGATCGTCTCGGGGCTCGCACTGACGATCTTCGCCGGCATCTTCGGGCTCTCGTCCTATCTCGGGAACGACCTCGACCTTGCGAAGTCCCCGGCCAGGCACCAGTTCCAAGAGGTGTTTCCCTCGTCGTGGCAGAACCTGCCGGTCGTCGGGCCGATCGTGTTCGGGCAGTCGGTCCTCGTGTACGCGTCGTGGGTCTGCGTTCTCCTCGTCGCCCTGTACCTCTCGCGGACACGGCTCGGCCTGAACGTGCGGGCGGTCGGCGATGCGCCCGCCGCTGCGGATGCGATGGGGTTGAACGTGAGCGCCTACCGCTACGCACACACGCTGATCGGCGGCGCGTTCGCGGGCGTCGCCGGCGCGACCTTCAGCCTCTCGATCACGCCGCAGTGGATCGCCGGCCTGACGGCGGGAGCCGGGTGGATCGCGATCGCGCTCGTCGTCTTCTCGTTCTGGCGTCCGACGCTCTGCCTCGTCGGCGCATACCTGTTCGGAGCGTTCTCGTATCTCCCCTTCGCCCTGCAGGCGCGTGACTACTCGTGGGCACCGCCGCCGGAGCTGTCGCAGTCGCTGCCGTACCTGATGACGATCGTCGCGCTCGTGCTCGTGTCGTCGCGGGCCGCGCGCTTGCGCTTTGGCGCACCCGCCGCGCTCGGGCGGCCATACGTCCGCGAAGAGCGCTAGACGTAATCAATGATCGGAAAGAGCGGACGCGCCTCGATGCAGTCGGCGGCGAAGATGGCAACGCCGATGGCGCCGGTGAAGAGCGAGTGGCGCGAGGGCATCCGCTCCACCTGCTCGAGCGCATGGACGGCGAAGCGGCGCGCACGTT
>DATFTK010000190.1:0-21538 GCA_035262005.1 Gaiellaceae bacterium
CCGCGCCCAGGTCGAGAGCGGCGCCGATGATCGTGACGTTACGAAGTGGTTGCATCGACATGGCCGACAAGGCTAACGTCGGCCGATGCGACAACCCGAGACGGCCGCGATGATCCGGGTGCTCCTCGCCGACGACGACCAGCCGTTTCTCGATGCCCTCATCCCGCTGATCGAGCGCCAACCCGAGCTCGCAGTCGTCGGCCAGGCCCGCGACGGGCTCGCCGCGATCGAGCTGGCGGACGACCTCTCCCCGGACGCGGTCGTCATCGACCTGCACATGCCGCAGCTCGACGGCGTCACCGCTGTCGCGCGGCTGCGGCGCGATCATCCGAGCATGGTCGTGATTGCCCTGACCGGCGACGACGCGCCTGCGCTCCACCGTGCGGTCACCGAAGCCGGCGCCGATGCGGTGCTCGTGAAGGACGAATTCGTCGACGTCCTGGTCGACCGGCTCGCCGCCGCGCGCGCAAGAACCTCCTAGGGACGCCGCTACACTCCCCGTCCGGGGCGAGGTAGCTCAGTTGGTAGAGCACACGGCTGAAAACCGTGGTGTCGCCGGTTCGATCCCGGCCCTCGCCACTACCGCTCCGGCCCACCAGCGCATGCCGCTACTCGATATCGAGCAGGAAGAGGACGCCTGCTACGACGGTGACGTACAGGACCAAGCCGAGGATGGTCACGGCGTCGTCGGGGTCGCGCTCGTTCGTCGCCGCGTCAGTCGTCAGTGGTGAAAGCACGCGGAGCAGCCAGTCTCGCCGCGCCGCATCCCCCGAGTCGAAGTAGTGCAGCTGCCAGAGCAACGCACCCCGCTGGGGTGAGTATCGACGCACTCGCCTGCGTTCTCTAAAGGATTCGTTAAGACTGCGCCCGCCGCCCGGACAGTCTGGTAGGACTGTGCGCCGTGAGGGTCGCCCGTCTCGCCAGCCTGGCCGTCCTGGTCGGGCTCCTATCCGTCGCCGCTCCGTCGCTCGGTCTCTCGAAATCGGTTCCGAGCGCTTCGGGAAGCGGCTCCGACTGCGGACGCGTGGAGTTCGTCAGCGGCCTCGAGGCGGTGTTCGGACGCTTCAAGACACATCAGCAGGCGCTGACGTACCGAACGCGCGTGACGACCCGCGGCTTCGTCAACGCGAACATCATCGAAGGCTGCGACGGCTTCCGGGTCGTGATCCGCGGCATCGACACGTTCGACGTGGGGGTCGACCTGCAGAACGAGGCGCGCAAGGAAGGCTTCGCCGTGACGCTGGAGTGCATCCAGGCAAAGCAGATCGGCCGGTGGGAAGGCATCCTCGGCCACGGCCGCGACCGACCGTCCGCGCAGGCGATCGCAGACCACGCCGCGTCGGTCGGCTTCCCGGGCGCCAAGCTGCGCAACGACCCATGCGGCGGCTTCGAGGTCTATGTCGCCGGCTTCGACGATCAGGCAAGCGCCCAGTCCTGGGCGGAAGCCGCCCGAGCTCGGGGATTCCCGAACGCCGCGGCCGAGCTCAACTAGAGCTCAAAGCATCCCGCGCGGCGGGAGGACCAAGGCCGGAGGTTAAGACACGCGCAGCGGTCTTAACCGCAGGCGGACTGATGCGCGCGGCGATGCGAAGCACCGCCGCGCGCACTCCCGAGAACGAGCGGCCTGAAGCAAAGTAGGGCGAGTGACCGTGCGCGCGCGCAGGCGAGACCGCGTCTCGCCGGAGCGCTACAAGACGCGTGAAACATCACAGACGAAAAGGAGGGGGCTCGTGGGGGAACCGCAGGTTCCCCCACGAAGAAAGGTCGTCCGGGCCGGTAATACCGCGCCACGAACGACCTTGTGCGCGGGAGCTTAGGCCGGATCGCCTTTCCGGGCAAGCAGCGCGTTGCCGCGTGCCGCCTGGACGTTCGCAAAGTCCGTGAATCCGCGGCGGCCGAGCTCCTGCCGCAGCCGCTCCGGCGGAACGTAGATCGGCGTCCCGGCACCGCTCGAGAACGCGAACAACGCGTGACCGCCCCGCCCGGTGACACGCGCGACCTCGTCGAAGAACGGGATCATGTTCGCGTGCGCGACGAGGTCGAAGGAGCCGTCTGCAAACGGCAGCGCCGACGCGTCCGCCCGTTGATACGTCACCTTCAGGTCGGCCGATGTGTTGCGACGGGCCTGCTCGAGCATCGCGTCCGACAGGTCGACACCGACGACCGTCGCCTCGGGGAAGCGCTGCGCCAGCCTGATCGCGCCAGCCCCCGTGCCCGTGCCGACGTCGAGGATGCGCGCCGGCGGTCCCGGGAGTCTGTCGAGCCCGGCGTCGTACGGTGCGAACGTGTCCTCGAGCCGCATGGAGTCCCAAACCGGCGCGAGCGAGTCGAACTGCCGGCGCACGACCGGACGGAAGAGCTTCCAGAGGATCGGGCTGCGCACGGCCGCGTCGGTCGCAAGCCGCGCAAACCGACGCCCGATCGCGGCGCGGTCGATCACGAGGGATCGAGGTGGATGCGAACGTCGCGGCCGGGCTTGATCCCGAGCATCGCCGCCGCGTTGCCCCCGTTGATCGCCAGCGACAGATTGCGGTACGAGTCCTCGTACAGGATCAGGTCGCCGCGGCGCGCATCGGCAAACGTCCGCGCTGCGACGGCGTAGTAGCGCTCCGGCCCCACCTGCAGCTCGACCCGCGTGCCGGGGACGATCCCCGCCGCATCCAAGTGCGAGCGGTCGAGGTTGAGCTGCACGTTGCCGAAGCGGTCGATCCCAAGCACCGTCGAGTTGATGCGCGACGCGCCGACCTGCGGCACCGGCAGGTCGAGACGCGCGAGCGCGTCGACCGCGATCGGCGGACCGAGTTCCGCCAGTTCGACGCCGAGCGCCAGATGCGCCGCCGCAGGCGAGAAGAGGTCGCGCCCGTGAAACGTGCGCGATACCGACTCGAGGGCATACTCCGGGCTCGCAAGCTCGTGCGCGACATCGATGCCACCGAGCTTGTCCGCCGCGACGAGCAACAGGCCGTTGTCCGGGCCGACGTGGATGCGCCCGGACTTGTCGCGCAGTGCCAACGCACGCCGGGCGCTGCCGACTCCCGGATCGACTACCGCGAGATGCACGCCGACCGGCATGAAAGGCAGCGAGTTCGCGAGCGTGAGCGCGCCCTGCAAGACGGCGCGCGGCGGAATGCCGTGCGTGATGTCGATGATCTGTGCGTCCGGCGCGATGCGCTTCATGACGCCGTGGCACGTGCCGACGAAGTCGTCTTGCAGCCCGAAGTCGGTCAGGAACGTGATGAAGCGCGCCACGCCGCGGCGGAGTCTACGAGCCCACGCACATCGTGTGAGCGCGCCTCGGCGACGACGTCGACACCAGCGCGGCGCGCGGCGGCCGTCGTCTGTGGGCCGATCGAGATCGCCGGGCCGCGCCCGCCGGCGCGCGCGTAGGCGCGGGCAGCCGAGGTCGACGCGAGCAGCGCGACGTCGGCATCCGGCAGCGGCCCGAGCTCGCGCTCCACGGTGCGGTACGCGGGCAAGACGTCCGCTCCTACTGCATCCGACAGGTACGAGCGTGCACCCTCCGCGGCGACGAACAGCACTCGCCCGGTCGGCGTCCCGAGCGCCGCAGCGAGCCCCTCCTGTGTGTGTACCTCAGCGACGACCTCAGGCTGCATCCCGGCCTGTGCGAGCGCAGCCGCGGTTCCGGGACCGACGGCCGCAAGCCGGGCCGGCGCCGCCGTCATCCGGCGAGCGAGCTCGCGGGCTCCGTTCGCGCTCGTCACGAGCACCCAGTCGTAGCCGGAGACGTCAATCGGGTCGTCGGAGAGCGGCTCGATCGCAATCAACGGCTCGACGACCGCTTCGAACCCCCGCGCCTTCAGTTCCTCCACCAGCGCCTGCGCCTGGTCGCGCGGCCGCGTGACGAGCACCTTCAGGGGAGGCACGCCAGCAGCTCCGCGGCAAGCGCGGCCGGGTCGTTGCCGCTGCGCCGCTCGATCCAGCTGCCGTCCTCGGCCGCGACGAGCGCGGTCAGCCGCTCCCCGTCGTGATAGGCCGCAACGGGAGCGAGGCAACCGCCGCCGATCGCGGCGACGCACGCACGTTCCGCCTCGACCCGCGCGCGCGTCTGCGCGTGGTCGGCCGCCTCGACGAGCTGCTCCTCACCGGCGCGCACTTGCAGCGCGAGGGCGCCCTGACCCGCCTCCGGCACGAGCCGATCGGGCTGGAACCGATGACCGATCTCGTCGCCGAGGCCAAGCCGATCGAGCCCGCACGCTGCAAGGACGAGCGCGTCGAGCCCACGCTCGCGGCGCTTGCGCAGCCGGGTGTCGACGTTTCCGCGCAGCGGCTCGATCGACAGCGACGGCTCGAGCGCAAGCAACTGGGCGCGCCGACGGATCGACGCCGTGCCGATCCGCATCCCCGGACCGATCGAGTCGGCGCCACAGAGCGCGTCGCGCGGGTCGTCGCGCTCGAGGTAGGCGCCGACCACGAGTCCGTCGGTGTCCGTCGAGGTCATGTCCTTGGCGGAGTGCACGGCGACGTCGACGCGCCCGTCGAGCAGTGCCTCCTCGAGCTCCTTCACGAAGACGCCGCGCTCGCCGATCTCGCCGAACGGCCGTGTCCGGTCGCGGTCACCCGCCGTCGTGATCGGGACGAGCGCGATCTCGATGCCGGGAGCGCGCAGCCGGGCGGCGGCGCTCTCGGCCTGAGTCAGCGCGAGCCTACTGCCGCGGGAGCCGACGCGGATCAGCACGGCACCACGCGCGCGGCGACCTCGTCTTGGCCACGCACGTCCGGTGACGACGAATGCGGACGAACGCCGTCGGCACCTGCACCGGAAGCGGGCGGCCGATCAGGCCCGCGGTCTTCAGCGCTCGTCCTCGAGACCGAACAGGTGGCGCACCGCGTCAGCATAAATCACGCCGTCGGCCGCCGCGGCCGCCTGCTTCATGCGAATTGTCGGGAGGTGCAGGAGTTTGTTCAAGACGGCCGCCGTCACCGACTCGGCCGCACGTCGCTCGGCGCCACTGAGCTTCGCGCGCTCGAGCTCCGCCTCCCGGATCTCCTCCGCGCGCGCCCGCAGCGATGCAATCGCGGGGACGACGTCGAGCGCCGCCTGCCACTCGCGGAAGCGCTCCGCTTCGTGGGCGACGATCCCCTCCGCCCGATCTGCCTCGCGCCGGCGGCCGGCCAGCGTCTCGGCTACGACGGCCTGAAGATCGTCGATGTCGTAGAGGTAACAGCCGTCGAGCTCGTGGATCGCCGGGTCGAGGTCGCGCGGCACGGCGAGATCGATGAGGAAGAGTGGCCGCCCCCGGCGCGGGTGCAGCGTGCGCACGACATCGCCGCGCTCGAGCGTCCAGTCCGGGGAGGCCGTCGACGAGAGCACGACATCGACGTGCTCGAGGTTGCGAGCGACGTCCTCGAGCGCGATCGCCTCGCCGCCGAACCGACGGGTCAGCACCTCCGCGCGTTCCTGCGTGCGGTTGGCGACGAAGGCGATCACCGCGCCCCGCGCGCGCAGGCTCTTGATTGCCAGCTCGCCTGCCTCGCCGGCGCCGATCACGAGCACCGAGCGTCCGCTGAGATCTCCGAAGACCTGCTCCGCCAACGCCGCCGCGGCCGAGGACACGGACGCGGGGCTCTCCCCGATCGCCGTCTCGGTGCGCGCCTTCCTCCCGGCGTGGAGAGCGTCGCGGAAGAGCCGGTCGAGGATCGGGCCGGTCGCACCCGACTCGTGCGCCGCGCGCACCTGGCCGAGAATCTCTCCCTCGCCCGGCACCATCGAATCGAGCCCGGCGGCGACGCGGAAGAGATGCAGCGCCGCGGCCTCGTCGCGGAGCCGGTACAGCGACGGGCCGAGCTGCTCCTCCAGGGCGAGCAGGGCCGCCTCCGCCTTGCGCTCCGCCTCGTCCGCGGACTCCTCGGCGATGTACAGCTCGGTGCGGTTACAGGTCGACAGGCAAACGGCCTCGCCGCGATTCCCGGCGAGTGTCCGCGCCAGCTCGGCGGCGTGCTCCGGGTCGAGGGCGGCCCGCTCCCGCAGCTCGACGGGCGCCTGGTGGTGAGAAATGCCGACGAGGACGACGCTCATGCGAAGTGCGTGACGGGGAGGGCAAGCCGGACGATCACGACGAGGGCGAAGCCCGCCAGGACGAGGTAGGCGGCGCGGCGCCCGCGCCAGCCGGCAAAGTGCCGGAGCGCGAGGTAGCCGGCGTACACCGCCCACGTCAGCGCGGTGACGGCCATCAGCGCGTCGTAGCTGCCGCCGCGATCCTCGAGCCGGACGATGCCGACGGCGATCCCGAGCGTCAGCGCGGGCAGCGCGAACGCGATCGTGCGTGCGGCAACGTCGTCGAGCTTCGCGAGCGCAGGCGCGCGCACGCTGAGGATCGTCCGCTCGTGGCGCTTGAGCCGGCGTTCCTGCCAGAGGTAGAGCGCCGACAGGCCGGCGGCCAGGGTGAATCCGGCGAACGCGGCGAGCACGAGCCCGACGTGCAGCACGAGGAAGAGGTTCGAGTAGTCGCTCTGCCCGATCGTCTCCGTCCCACCGCCTGCGCGCGCCAGAGCGAACAGCACGACGGCAAGCGGCAGCACGACGAGGCCCAGCAGCCGGTAACGCGGGCGACAGCCCCAGATCAGATACACGCCGACGACGAACCAGACGAAGAGGTTGAGCGAGCCCGCCCACGTCGACCACGGGAAGCCGTCCGCCCGCGCGGCCTGCACGCCGAGCAGCGCCGTCTGCACGAGCCAGCCGATGCGCACGCCCCACGTCGCCGCGCGACCGGCGCGGCCCGGATGGCGCGCCTCGCCGTAGTAGGCGAACGCGGCCTCACCGTACGCGAGCAGCGCGGGCCAGAACAGGAACTCAGCCAACGGCGACCGCTTTCCGCTCGGGATCGCGCTGCTTCTTCTGGGCGAGCTCGACGAGCTCGGCGACCTCCTGCGCGAGCCGCTGCAGCTTCAGCGCGATGATCAGGACGTACGCGAGCAACACGACGAAGACGACGAGGTAGGCAGCCGCGACGTACTTGCCCTCCGTGCTCACTGAAGCGCCTCTCGCAGCTCGCGCAGGCGCGCGTCGAGCCGTTTGCCGGCGAGCTCGATGCTGTACATCGTCGCCGCCAAGGTCAGCATCGCAGCAAGCGCAACGCAGAACGTGAAGAACTGCGAAGCGGCCATGTTCGTCCCGTGCTCGTTGAAGGCGACCGGGTGGATGAAGCGCTGCGAGAGGCGGATCGCGAGCACGCTGACCGGGATCAACGCGACGCCGAAGAGCGCGTAGACCGCGCTCATGTTGGCGCGCTGCGGGCCCGGCGGCAGCGAGTACCGCAGCATGAAGTACGCGCAGTAGAAGAGGAACAGCACCAGGAAGAGGACGAGCTGGTCCTCCTTCCACTCCCACCAGTGGCCCCAGCGAAAACGCGCCCAGATCGAGCCGGTGACGAGCGTGAGCGCGCCGAAGATGACGCCGAGGTGTATGGCGACGTAGCTCTCGAGGTCGGCGCCCTCGTCCCGCTTCCACAGGTGTCGCAGCGCCTTCCAGCCGCCCCAGCCGAAGCACGCGTACGCAGTGAACGCGATCGGGACGTGGAAGTAGAAGATCTTCTGGTTGAGCCCGTCCTCGTCCAGCGGGGCGTAGAAGAAGATCAGGGCGATCGCCGCCGCCATCAGTGTCAGGGCGACCGTCGCAAGCGCCGGGAGGCGGTTATTCCGTGACCACGTACTCAAAGGACGCCCAGCAAATGATCGCAAAGAGCGCGTCGTAGAGGCCGAGCAACCCGAGGTAACGGCCGGGGTCACTGGCGACGCTGGCGCCCACGCCGCCGATCACGATCGGGATCGCGAGCGGCAGGAAGAGGAGGGGAAGGAGCAGCTCGCGCGCCCGGCTCGCGGTCGCCATCGCAGCCAGGAGCGTTCCGACCGCAGCGATCCCGACGTCTGCGAGGGCGACGCCCGCAACGAGGGCCGCGCCGACCGGCTTGAAGAAGAGGCCGTAGGCCGGCAGAGCGATCACCTCGGCCAGGCCGAGGAAGGCGAGGATCGCCAGGGCCTTCCCGAGCCAGATCGCGCTCCGGTCGCTCGGCGCGAGCACAAGCCCGTCGATCACCCCCTGCTCTCGTTCCGCGGCGAACGAGCGCGAGAGGCCGAGCAGCGCCGTGAAGAGCAGGGCCACCCAAAGCAGGCCCGTCGCCGCCAAATCGGAGGAACCGGCAGGGAGGACGAAGTGAAAGACGACGAGCGTCGAGACGACGAACAGCAACATCGCCGGCAGGGTGTCCCGCGCGCGCAGCTCGAGCAGCAGGTCCTTGCGCGCAAGGGCGCCGACGTCCGCGAAGTACGTCATGCGAGAGCCAGCCGCGCCGACGCGAAGCGCTCGAGGCGCTCGGGCTCGTGAGTCGCGACCACGAACGCGGCGCGCCGGGCGCGCTCGGCCAGCTCGCGGTCGAGCAGGCTCGCGCCCTCGTCGTCGAGGCCGCTGTAGGGCTCGTCGAGCAGCAGCAGCCTCGGCTCGTGCAGAAGCGTGCGACAGAGCGCCAGCCGCTGCAGCATCCCGCGCGAGAACGACGCCGCACGCGCGTGCCGCGCATCCCAGAGGCCGAACCGCTCGAGCAGCATGCCGCTCCGCTCCCGCCGCTCTGACACGCGGTAGAGCCGGCCGTACAGGTCGAGGTTCTCGAGTGCCGTCAGCTCGCGATAGACGAGCGGCTCGTGGGCGAGGTAGCCGACGCAGCCGCGCTCCACCGTCACCGCCAGCTCGCCGCGCGTCGGGGCCGCGAGACCGGCGCACAGCCGCAGCAGCGTCGTCTTGCCCGAGCCGTTCGGCCCGGTGACCAACACGAAGTCCTCGTCGCCGACGTCGAGCTCGACGCCGCGGAGGATGCGCTTGTCGCCGTAGCGCTTCTCGAGGCCGGTCGCGTGGATCACGCCGCCGCGACCTCCGCAAGCACGAAGCCGAGGAAGACGACGCTAATCAAGCCGTTCACGCTGAAGAACGCAGCGTCGAGCCGGCGCAGGTCGCCCGGCCTGACCAGCGAGTGCTCCCACGCGAGCAGGACCGCGACCGCGCCGACGCCCAGCCAGTACAGCCAGCCGAGGTGGAGACCCGCACCGACGGCGGCGAGCAAGAGCACGGTTGCGATATGGAGGAGCCGCGCGCCCACGAAAGCGCCCTCGACGCCGAACCGTGCGGACACCGAATGCAGTCCTTGCTCGAGATCCACGTCACGGTCGAAGAGCGAGTAGAAGAGATCGAAGCCGGCGATCCACGTCGCGACCGCGAGGCCGAGTGCCCAGGACTCCCACGGCAGCCGGCCGGTGATCGCGACCCACGCGCCGACCGGCGCCAGCCCGTCGACTGCGCCCAGCCAGAAGTGGCTCGCCCACGTGAACCGCTTCAGGTACGGATAGACGACGAAGCCGATGATCGGGATCGGCGCGAGGTAGCGCACGATCGGCTCGAGCTGGAAACACGCCAGCAGGTACAGCGCGAGTGCGAGCGCGCAGAAGACGATCACCTGGACGCGAGTGAGCATCCCGGACGGCAGCTCGCGCGTGGCGGTGCGCGGGTTGCGCGCATCGATCTCTGCGTCGACGAGCCGGTTGATGCTCATCGCCAGCGAGCGCGCACCGACCATCGCCAGCGTGATCCAGATGAGGTCGTGCGCCGAGGGGATCTCGTTGCGGCACAGCAGCGCGCCGATGTACGCGAACGGCAGCGCGAAGACCGTGTGCTCGATCTTGACGAGCGACGCGAAACGGCGCGGCAGGACTGCGACGGAGGTCACGTGGGCTGGTGCTCCGTCGGGTCGCCCGCGATCAGCTCGAGCGCGTGCGGCAGGGCGGGCTTGATCAGCTCGAAGCCGTCGCGGCACCCGCCGGGCGAGCCGGGGAGGTTGACGATCAGCGTCTGCCCGCGGATGCCCGCGACCCCGCGGCCGAGCAGGCCGTGGGGTGTCTTCTTGACGGCGTCGGCGCGCAACGCCTCGGCGATACCGGGAACCGAACGGTCGAGGACGGACTCGGTCGCCTCGGGCGTGAAGTCGCGCGGCGAGACCCCGGTCCCACCTGTCGTCAGGATGACCACCGCGGTCTGCGCGAGCTCGCGAATCGCCGCCGCGATCCTCGGGCGCTCATCCGGCACCACGCGATGCTCGACCTCGTAGCGTTCGCCCTCGAGCAGCTGGACGAGCAGCTCACCGCTCACGTCCTCCCGCTCACCCGCCGTGACGCCGTCCGAGATGGTCACGACCGCCGCCTTCACTCCTTGGTCTTCTTCACGAGCGCCACATCGCCGATCGTCATCCCCTTGTCGATCGCCTTCGCCATGTCGTAGACCGTCAGCGCGGCGACCGAGACCGCCGTCAGGGCCTCCATTTCGACGCCCGTCTGCGCGGTCGTCTCGACGATCCCGGTGATTTCGACTCCGGCGTCGCCGACCTCGAGCGACACCTCGATGTGCGAGAGCGGCAACGGATGGCAGAGCGGGATCAGCTCGCTCGTCCGCTTGGCCGCCATGATCCCGGCGAGTTGCGCGGTCACGAGTGCGTCGCCTTTGGGCAGCTCGCGAAGACGACGAGCGGTCTCGGGAGCCATCGCAACGGTCCCACGCGCGACGGCTCGCCGGCGTGAGAGCGGCTTGCCGCCGACGTCCACCATACGAACGTCGCCCGCCTCGCTGAGGTGGCTCAGCTCCGTCATGCCCGGCGAACGTTAGCGCCGTGCCGTCGCGGCGACTCGGTCGAGCGCTGCGAGCTGGAGCTGGAGCCACTCGTTGACGTCGTGCTTCCGCACGTGCGCCCGGATCGCGTCGAGCCGCGCGTGCCGGTCCGCGGCCTCCAGCGTCAGCGCCTGCTGGATCGCCTCCGCCTGGCCCTCGACGTCGAACGGGTTCACCGTGAGCGCCCACTCGCCGAGCTCGGCGTGCGCGCCGGTGTTTTCAGATAGGACAACGGCGCCGTCGCGTGTGTTGACGAGCGGCGCCTCCTTTGCGACGAGGTTCATGCCGTCGAAGATCGCGTTCACGAGCAGCACGTCGAACTGTTTGTACGCAGCGACGGAACGCGGGAAGTCGTCGTCGATGTGCAGCTCGATCGGCGTCCAGCCGTGCTGCTGAAAGCGGTCGTTGACGCGCCTCGCCTCGCGCTCGGTCGCGGCGAGGTACTCGGCGTACTCGGGGATGTCCTGCCGAGACGGGTCGAGCAGCGCCAGCATTCCCACCCGACGATGCGCTTCCGGATGCGCCTCGAGAAACAGCTCGAACGCGCGAAAGCCGCGCACGATGTTCTTCGACGGGTCTGTTCGGTCGACGCGCACGACGAGTTGCTCGGGACGGCGCTCCGCGATCTCGCGCTCCGCCGCGAGCACGGCCTCGCTCAGCGCAAGCTCGTCGAACTCGGTCGGGTCGACGGAGATCGGCGCCGTCACCGTCCGCTGGGTCACGTCCTCACCGAGGAGTTCCCGCGTGCTGTAGATGAAGTTGCTGCGCCAGCGATCGGTATGGAAGCCGATCACGTCGTTCGCGATCAGTCCCTCGTGGATCGCGGTGCGCATCGTCCGTGGCAGCACGCGCCACTGGTCCGGTTGGGGCCACGGCACGTGGACGAAGTGCATGAGCGTCGCGTCGGGCCGACCCTCCCGCACGAGCCGTGGCGCGAGGTAGAGGTGGTAGTCGTGGAAGAAGACGGCAGCGTCCGGCTCGCGCTCGAGCTCGGCCAGCACCGCGTTCGCAAAGCCCTCGTTCACCGCGACATAGCCGTCCCGCCAGGCGCGATGGAATGCGGCGTCGACCTTCGGCGTGTACGCGAGCTCCCACAGCGAATGCTGGATGAACCACAGCATCGGATTCGCGACGACGTTGTAGTACCAGTCGTACGCCTGCGGATCGTGCGCAACCAGGTGCAGTCGGCAGTTCTCCTGCAGCGTGGTCGCGCCGGCAAGAGCCCGCTCGCCTTCCGTTGTCGCGCTCGCGATCCACGTCACGTCCTGGTGCTGGAGCAGGCTGCGCAGTGCCGTGGCGAGCCCGCCGCTCGAGCGGTGCATCGAGCCGTCGCGGTCGACCCGCACAGGCCCACGATTCGAGACGACGATCAGCTTGCGGCGCATCTGCGCCACGGTATCCGCTACGCGGTGGCTGAAACGACTGCGACTTCGGCGCCGGAGGTGTCGTTGCCGAGCAGCTGGTTGAAGAGCACCAGCCAGTCGCGCAGCAGGCGCGGCGTCAGGAAGTGGCGCCGGACGTACTCCTTGCCACGAAGCGCACGCTGGCGCGCCTCCGTCGGGTCGCGCAGGATCTCGATGCACGCCTCCGCGCACTCCGTCGACGAGTCCACGAGCCAGCCGGTCTCGCCGTCCTGGATCTGGGCGACGATGCCGCCGACGCGCCCGGCGACGGTCGGACGTGTCTTCCACAGCGCCTCGGTCACCGTCAGGCCGAACCCTTCCTTGATCGACTTCTGGATCACCGCGGCCGAGTGGACCTGGAAGGCGTTGACCTCGACCGACCCGACGTTGTTGAGGTTCGAGAGGATGTAGATGTCCGGGTCGCCGGCCGCGTAGGCCACTGTCTGGTTGTAGAAGTCCCACCCCTCGGGGTCGTCGTGGGCCATCGAGCCGACGAGCGCGAGCTGCACGTCCGGGAAGCGCTCCTTGACGATCCGGTACGCGTCGATGACGCCCAGCGGGTCCTTCCACGGATCGAACCGCGACACCTGCGTGAGCAGCGGGCGCTCGACGTCGATCCCGAATTGGTCGACGATGTAGGCTGCATCCTCCGGCGACAGCGCCATGTTCTTCGGCGCGAGCGGGTCGATCGCCGGCGGCCAGATGTAGCAGGGCGGCAGCCCCTCGGCCTTGGGGACGTACTCACGCATGTGGAAGATCGCGGCGTCGTAGCGACGGATCGAGGGGAGCACGAAGTCGAAGACGTCCTGGTTCGGCGTCGAGAAGTCGATGTGCCCACGCCAGACCCAGCGGGCATCCGAGTCCGGGAAGTAGTCGATCATCCCCACCGGCTGCGGGTCGTGGACGACGACGAAATCGTAGTCGTCCTCGAACTCGCGCGCATTCAGCTCCTGGTAGCGCGTGAAGACGTCGCGCTGCTCCTGGTCGAGCCCCTGCGGATTTCCCTGCAGTGCGTTGTGGATCGTCTTCGTGACGTTGTAGAACTCCTCGGCGCCCGTGATGATTCGCCACTCGGTGTCGAGCCCGGCGTCTTGCATCAGCGGGATCAGCGTGTAGTTGATCTCGGCGACGCCGCCGCCGAACGCGGTCGCGGAAAGGTGGACGACGCGCTTGCCTTGCAGCGGCTCGGCGAGGCGGCGGATCTCGTCCATGAGCCCACGAGTCGCGATCGTCGCGTAGTCGGCGAGCGACTTGTGTCCGACATTGACGAGTTGGAGCATGGTCTAGGGGCTGGAGGACGACAACAAACGGCGGCGGAGCTTAAACGAGGCTAACCCAACTGTTTCTCGAAACGGAGCCGGGATCCTCCGCCACCGGGCTTGGTCCCGATCTCGACCTCGTCGGCGATGGCGCGGATGATCGCAATCCCGAGCCCGCCCTCGGAGAGCTCCTCGGGCGGCCCTTCCGCCTCGGCCGGATCGAAGCCCTCGCCCTCGTCTGTCACCTCGATGACGAGCCGGTCGGGACGAAGCTCATAGGAGATCTGGACGAGCCCGGGCTCGGCGTCGGCCGAGTACGCGTGGCGCACCGAGTTGGAGGCGGCCTCCGTGAGCGCGAGCTTGAGGTCGGCAAGCACCTCGTCGGAGAGGTCGCGCACGCGGGCAATGCCGGTCAGGGCGAGGCGGCAGAGCGTGATGTATTCGGCTCGGGCCGGAATGGTGAGGAGCACGGTCGCCCCGGTGCCGTTGATGGAAGTCGCCGCCATTTCGTCAGTTTTACCCACACAAGCCGTTCGAAACTGCCCAAACCTAGCAGCGTTCGTCTTCGCGTCGCTGTACGGACTTCTGCCCTTTTCGAGGGACCCCTAACCCGACGGGAGCTGACGCTCGCCGAGCGTGACCGCCAGCCGCTTCCGCTGGCCGTCCCGAACCACCGTGAAGACGGCCACATCCTTCGGCTTCAGGCTGGAAACGGTGCGGACGACGTCGTCGGCTCCGTCGACCGGCGTCCCGTTGATGGCGACGATCACATCGCCGCCGGTGACGAGCTTCTGCAGGCCGAGGACGGTGACCTCGCTGTTCCCACCCCGGAGACCGGCGTGCCCGCCCGGGCTGCCGGGCTTCACGTCGACGACCAGTGCGCCGTGCTCGACCGGATAGTGGAGCGCCCGCGCGAGCGACGGCGTCAGGTCGTCCGTCTCGATTCCAACGTACGCGTACGTCACGCGACCCTTCTCGAGCAGCTGTTGCACCGAGCGCTTGGCCGCATCGATCGGGATCGCGAAGCCGACGCCGCTGTCGTTGCCGTTGCCGCTCTGACTCCGGATCTGGGCGTTGATCCCGATCACCCGGCCGCGTGCGTCGAACAACGGGCCTCCCGAATTCCCGTGCGTGATCGGCGCGTCGGTCTGGATCGCGTCCACGACCTTGTACGTCCGCACCGTGATCGCGTCGATCGACCGGTGGACTGCCGACACGACGCCCACCGCCAGCGAGTTCTCGTTCCCGAGCGGGCTTCCGATCGCCGCCACCGGCTCGCCGACGAGAACGGTCTTCGACTCGCCGAGCGGCACCGGCGTGAGCCTGTGCCGACTGTCGGACAGGCGGAGCAGGCCGACGTCGTCGTAGAGGTCCCAGCCGACGATCTTGGCCTCGGCGCGGTCGCCGTCGGCGAACTCGACGTAGAGGTGCGCAGCCGGTTTCACCGCAGCGCCCTCGCCGGCATTCGTGATCACGTGCGAGTTCGTGAGGATGTAGCCCTTCGGCGAGATGACAAAGCCGGACCCCTGCGAGATCTCCGTGGCCTCCGAGCTCGGATCGCCGAAGTAGGCGAAGACGGTCACGACACCCGGCGAGCGCTGCCGGAAGATCCGCTCCGGGTTGAACCCCTTGCCGGGCAGCGGCGCGACGTTCGAGGTTGCGTTCGCGGGCAGGGCGGCGGGAACGGTCGCCGTGTTCGCGTTGACGACGACCGTGCGGGATTGCTCGTCGAACCAGCCCGCGCTCTTCCCGATCGCCAATGCAGCGCCGCCGCCGAGGACGGCGGCGGCAAGGGTTACCGCAGCGAGCTGGCCAACCCGCACCCGCTCACTGTAGCGTCGGGCTCGACGGGGCTAGTTGGCCGGTTTCGGAGATGTCTTCGTTTTCCCGTGGAATCTCGGGACTGGATTGGTCTGACGGAAGCACCAGGCTGAACAATGTCCGCCCGGCCTGCGTCTGCAGCTTCAGTGAGCCTCCCATCAGCTCCGCCAGCTCTCGTGCGATGGCCAACCCGAGGCCGCTGCCCGACGCGATCGAGCCCTCGAGCCGGTAGAAGCGCTCGAAGACCTGCCCCGCGTGCTCGGCCGGGATCCCAGGGCCCTCGTCCTCGACCGTCAGCAGCGCGTTCCCGTTCCGCTGCGTCGCGGCGATTCGCACGGGCGTCCCCGGCGGGGTGTGCCTCATCGCGTTCTCGAGCAGGATGCGTCCGATCTGGAGCGCCCGTTCCTCGTCCCCGACCGCGCGGCTCTCGGCGCCGTTCTCGACCGCCAGTTCGTGACCCGTCGACAGCGCAACGCCACGGAATTCGTCGGCCAGCACCTCGGCGAGCGCGACCAGGTCGACCTGCTCGTGCTCGATCGTCATTCGCCCGG
Organism: Gaiellaceae bacterium; assembly: GCA_035262005.1. Classification (GTDB taxonomy): domain Bacteria; phylum Actinomycetota; class Thermoleophilia; order Gaiellales; family Gaiellaceae; genus 3-1-20CM-4-69-9. The sequence goes on from DATFTK010000190.1 coordinate 15,701, forward strand.
CGTCGAGGCGTGACAGATCCAGCAGGTCCGTGGCGAGCTTCGTCAGACGCGCGACCTGCTCGCGCATGGTCGCCATGAACTCCGCTTGCGTCGCGGGGTCGAGCTCTTCGTCGTCCATGATCTCGAGGAAGCCGCCGAGCGAGAAGAGCGGCGTCCGGAGCTCGTGCGACGCGTTGGCGATGAACTCCCGCCGGGCATGCTCGAGCTGGGCGAGGCGCTGGCGCATGTGGTCGAACGCAACCGCCAGCTGGCCGAGCTCGTCCCGGCCGCGATCGACGACCGGCTCGCTGAAGTCACCCGCCGCGATTCGATCGGCCGCGCGCTCCAGCCGCCGGATCCGTCGGGCGAACAGCGCAGCCGCCGCGTAACCGACAGCCAGAGACGCCGCGAGCGCGATCAGCCCGGCGATGACGAGCCGTCGGCGCACCTGCGAGATGCTCTGGAGCGTGTCCCGCAACGACGCGCGCACCAGCACGACCGCCCCGTTCCGGAGCGGAAAGCCGACCTCGGCATAGCGCTTGCCGCCGGAGGTAACGGTGCCGCTCACGTAGTGCGGGTAGGCGTCGAACGCCTTGACGACGTACGGGTCGTTCTCGACGTCCGCCGAGGTGACGGGGTTCGAGTCGTCGAAGACGGTCAGGATCTTCCGGCTGAAGTCCTGCGGCGTGAAGTAGATGACTCGGGCGTCGGCCTGCTGGGCGGCCTTGACGATGCTGGTGTGGAGCTCGTAATCGGGGCTGTTGGAGAGGCGCGTCGCGATCGCCGGTGTGTCGTGGCGCAGCTGGCTCAGCTTGGAGTCGACCAGATGGCGCTCGAGCGACGGGACGACGATCAGGTCGGCGAGCAGCAGGGCGCCGGCGACGACGAGCGCGAGCCCGAGCGCCAGGCGGCCTCCGACGGAGCGAAGCGGGTTCATCTGTCGCGGAAGCGGTAGCCGACGCCGCGCACGGTGAGGATGTACTCGGGCTCGGCCGGATCCGGCTCGAGCTTCTCGCGGAGGTGCCGGACGTGAACGTCGATCGTGCGCGGCTCGCGGTAGTCGGCGGCGCCCCACAGCGACTCCAGTAGCATGCGGCGGCTGTAGACGCGGCCTGGGTGGCCGGCGAGCGTCCGCAGCAGCTCGAACTCGACATACGTCAGCTGCACCTGGCGGCCGTCGATCTCGACCGTGCGGCGGCCGAGGTCGATCGTCAAGCCCTGGGCGCTGATCACGTCGCGGGAGCCGCCGTTCGACCGGGTCGCCGACGCGCGCCGGAGGAGCGCGCGCACCCGGCTCCGGAACTCGCGGATCGAGAACGGCTTGGTGATGTAGTCGTCCGCACCGAGCTCCAGACCCACGACCTTGTCCAACTCGTCGTCCCGGGCGGTGAGCATGATGATCGGCACTTCGCTCTCGGCCCGCAGCCTCCGGCAGACCTCCAGGCCGTCGAGCTTCGGCAGCATCAGGTCGAGGACGACGAGATCGACGTTCTCCGACGCGAAGCGCGCCAGCGCCTCTTCCCCGTTCCGTGCCTGCAGGACGCGGAAGCCGTCGCGCTCGAGCGGATAGGCGAGGAGCTTCTGGACGGAGTCCTCGTCGTCGACGAGGAGGATGGTCGAGGAATCGGGCATGTCGGCTCGGCTTGTCGGACTTGCCTGCCGGCGTCCTGGTGCCAGGTGATACGCGACCTACTATAGCCCTGCATGGCCACCGTTCCGCCCCGGACCGAACGGCGCCGGGCACGTCCAGGCTCAGTGGAGCGGCCGGTCAACGGGCGGCTCTACCGGGGGACCTGGCTGCTCGTCGGACTGCCGCTCCTCGTCGCCGCTTTCAGCGTCGCCCGTCCGACGCCGCTTCCGCGTGCCTTTCTGCCGGAATTCGACGGACCGGCGGCGAAGCAGCTCGCGACCGACCTCGCGACAAACAACCCGAACCGCTTCCCCGGCGCGCTCGGCCCCGTGCAGTGGTTCAAGGAGCAGCTCAGGCCGTACGGGCTGCCGATCCGGACGGAGCGCTTCAGCGCGGTCATCCCGGGCCACGGGCGAGTGCACATGCAGAACCTGATCGCCGAGGCGATCGGGCGCTCGCCGCGAACCATCGTGGTAATGGCTCACCGCGACAACGACGGCACCGGGGTCGGCGCGAACGACAACGCGTCGGGAACTGCGATGCTGATCCAGCTCGCTCGCGCCTACGGCACTCCGCCGGGCAGCTCCACGGGCGCGCTGCATCCGAACCACACGATTCTGTTCGTGTCGACCGACGGCGGTGCATTCGGCGCGCTGGGCGCGGCCGAGTTCGTCGCCCACTCGCCGCTCGCGCATGACGTCGGCGCCGTCATCGACCTCGACTCGGTCGGCGGCAGCGGGCCGATCCGGCTCCAACTCAACGCCGACACGCCGCGCACACCGTCGGGGACGCTCGTCGCAACCGCAGCTGCGCGCGTCGCGGCGCAGACCGGCCGCACACCGGCACGCGACTCGATCCTGCGCCAGCTCGTCGACCTCGGCTTCCCGTACTCGCTCTACGAGCAGGCGCCGTTCATCGCGCACGGCATCGGAGCGGTCACGCTCACCACCGCCGGCGACAACCCACCGGATCCGGTCGGCGACGGCCCGCAGCGCCTCCGCGTCGACAAGCTCAACCAGGTCGGGCGCTCGGCGCAGGACCTGCTGGGGACGCTCGACGAGGGGCTCGAGTTCGCGCAGGGGACGTCGAGCTTCATCTACCTCGGCTCGCGATTGATCCGTGGGTGGGCGATCGAGCTCGTGCTGATCGCATGCCTGCTTCCGTTCCTCGTCGCGGCTGTGGACCTGTTCGCCCGGTGCCGGCGGCGGCGGATTCCGCTTGCGCCCGCCCTCCGCGCCCTGCGGAGCCGTCTCGGCTTCTGGGCGTGGGTGCTGGTCCTGTTCGAGGTGTTCGGACTCCTCGGCGCCTGGCCGGACGGCGCCCCGCGGCCCCTGTCGCCGCGCAGCGAAGCGGCGACGAATTGGCCGATCGGGATGCTGTTCCTGCTCGGGCTGCTCGCGATCGGCGGCTGGTTCGTGACGCGCGAGCGTCTGCTCCCCCGCCACGACGTGACCGTCGAGGAGGAGCTCGCCGGGCACACGGCCGCCCTGCTCGCGCTCGGCGCGCTTTCCCTGCTCGTCGTCGCGACGAACCCGTACGCGCTGCTGTTCCTGCTGCCCTCACTGCATGCCTGGCTCTGGCTGCCCCAGATGCGTCAACTCGGGACACCCGCTCGACTCGGCGTCCTGGCGCTCGGCTTCGCCGGGCCGGTGCTACTGCTCGGCGAGTTCGCGGGCCGCTACGGCCTCGGCTGGGATGCGCCTTGGTACGTGGCCGAGCTCCGGGTCGTCGGCTACGTGCCGTTCGTGGTCGTGCCGCTGCTCGTCATCTGGCTGGCAGGGGCCGCCCAAATCGCAGCCCTTTCCGTCCGGCGATATGGACCGTACCCCGAGGCTGACGCGCTGCCGCCGCGTGGGCCCGTGCGCCGCATCATGCGACGGACCTACCTCGCCGTGCACGACCGCCGCAAGCGCGGCGCAGCCCACGAGTTGCCGGAGGCGTTGGAAAACTGATGCGCCGCTGGGTCCGCCTCCTGGGCACGGTGCTGGTCGTCCTCGGCGTGCTGACGCTCGTCTGGGCGGCCGTCGTCTGGCAGTGGCAGGACCCCTTCACCGCGCTCTACACGACCTGGCGCCAGCACCAGCTCACCTCGCAGTACGACAAGCGCGTCGAGGCGTTCACCGCCACCCCCGTGCCCGGGACGTCGGTCGCTGCGGAGCAGAGGAGCATCGCGCAGGAGGCACGGCGCTATCGGCTGGAATCGACGCGCGGCCAGGCGATCGGCCGTATTCGCGTCCCACGGATGGGCGTGAACATGATCCTCGTCAACGGCACCGACCACGACACGCTGACGAAAGGGCCGGGGCGCGACCTGCAGACGTTCATGCCGGGGGAGAACCGTCTCGTCTACATCGCCGGCCACCGCACGACCTATCTCGCTCCCTTCTCCCACATCGACCGGTTGCAGCCGGGCGACCGGATCACGATCGAGGTCCCCTACGCGACGTTCGTCTATTCGGTGACGCACCACCGGATCGTCAAAGCCACCGACCTCTCCGTGTTGCGCTCGCCGCGGCACGAGCTCCTCGCGCTCCAGGCCTGCCATCCCCGCTTCTTTGCCTCACACCGCTACATCGCCTACGGACGCCTCGTACGGGTGGAGCCGCGCGGGGCAGCACCGTACGACCTTTCCGCGGTCGCTCAGGCGAGCGCCAAGTAGCGCACCCGCTCGCCGGCCGCCAGCTCGCCGTCGCCCCGAGGCGCATACACGAGCGCATCGGCACCGGCCGCCCGCGCGATCATGTGCGACTCCTGTCCGCTGACAGGGTCGAGGACGATCCCGTCGTCCGAAGCGAGCACGCGGGCACGGAGAAACTCGTCGCGCTGCGCATTCCGGCGGACGGTGCGTGCAAGTCGCCCCTCGCCGTAGACGGGGCCGGGCTGCGCAGCGCCCTGCAGGGCGAGCACCGCCGGGCGAACGAAGAGCTCGCAGGAGACGAGAGACGACACCGGATTGCCCGGCAGGCCGAAGACGAGCGTCCGGCCGCGCACGCCGAAGGTCACCGGCTTGCCGGGTTTCACCGCCACGCCCCAGAACACCTGCTCGACGCCGAGCTCACCCAGCAGGCCACGGACGAGGTCGTGCGGCCCGACCGACACGCCGCCTGACGTCACGAGCACGTCCGCCAGGAGCCCGACCTCGAGCGCACTGCGATGCGCCGCCTCGTCGTCGGCGACGGCCGGAAGGAGGTCGATATCCGAGCCGGAGGAGGCGAGCGCGGCGGCGAGCAGCGCGCCGTTCGCCTCGTACACCTCGCCGGGGGCGAGCGGCTCGCCTGGCCGGCGCAGCTCCGTCCCGGTGGTGAGAACGGCGACCCGCGGCCGTCGCCCACACACGACCTCCGCGACCCCTGCTGCAGCCAGCGCGCCGATCTGTGCCGGATGCAGACGCGAGCCACGCCGGACGACGACGTCCCCCATCGCGACGTCGCCCGCTCGCGGACGTACGTTGTCACCCTGGCCAACAGGAGCGGGAATCTCCACCTCGTTGTCATGATCGACAACGTACTCGACCGGGACGACGGAGTCCGCTCCGTCGGGAACCACACCGCCCGTGGCAATCGCCATTGCCTCGTTCGCGGCCAGCGCGCGTGGCGCAGGCACCCCGGCGGCGATTCGCGCAACGACGGGAAGACGCCCCGGTGTATCGGCCGCACGAACCGCGAAGCCGTCCATCGCGGAGCTGGGGAACGGCGGCAAGTCGACGCGCGAGCGCGCGTCCTCGGCCGCGACGCGGCCCGCCGCCTGCGCGACGGGGACGGGCTCGCCCTCGAGCGGCTGCACCCGCTCCAGTACGCGTGACTGCGCCTCTGCGAGCGTCAGCAGCTCTGCCATTTCGCCGAGGAGGGTAACCTCGCAGCCGTGATCTCGGTCGTCGTGCCGGTACACAACGAAGAACGGAGCGTCGCGCTGCTGTACGACGAGCTGCGCTCGGCGCTCGAGCAGCTCGACACGCCCTGGGAGACGATCTTCGTCGACGACGGTTCGACCGACGGGACGTTCGCGGCGCTCACGCGGCTGCACAGCGCAACCGAGAACGTCCGCGTCGTCCGGCTACGACGCAACTTCGGCAAGGCGGCGGCCCTCCGGGCCGGGTTCGACCAGGCGAGCGGCGACACGGTCGTGACGATCGACGGCGACCTGCAGGACGATCCGGCCGAGATCCCGCGGCTGCTGGCAAAGCTCGACGAGGGCTTCGACCTCGTCTCGGGCTGGAAGACGCGTCGCCG